>NZ_JBFBJT010000004.1:0-122033 GCF_040686175.1 Streptomyces sp. NPDC086077
GTAGGGAGACGGTGGCCGCCCCGGGGGCTGGGCGGTCCGCCGTCTCTTTGGCATGATCGACCCTCCGGAAAACGAGAAACACACCCTCGGGGGAGGTCGGCACGGGTGATCCTCACGGTCACGCTGAACACCGCTCTCGACATCACCTACCGCGTACGGTCCCTGCGGCCCCACGCCACCCACCGCGTCTCGGAGGTGACCGAACGCCCCGGCGGCAAGGGCCTCAACGTGGCCCGTGTGCTGGCCGCGCTCGGCCACGAGGTGACGGTCACCGGGTTCACCGGCGGCGGCACCGGGCGGATCGTCCAGGAGCGGCTCGCGGCCACGCCCGGCGTGGTCGACGCGCTGGTCCCGATCGGCGGCGCGACCCGTCGCACGGTAGCGGTGGTCGACGAGCGCACCGGCGACACGACGCAGCTCAACGAACCCGGCCCGGCCATCACGCCGCCCGAGTGGTCCGCCTTCCAGGAGGCCTACGAGGACCTGCTCGCGCCGGCCTCGGCCGTCGCCCTGTGCGGCAGCCTGCCGCCGGGGGTGCCGGTGGGCGCGTACGCGGGCCTGATACGCGCCGCCCGCGCGGCGGGCATACCCGTGCTGCTGGACACCAGCGGCGAGCCGCTGCGCCGAGGGGTCGCCGCCCGGCCCGACCTCGTCAAGCCCAACAGCGACGAACTGGCCGAACTCACCGGCTCGCACGAGCCGTTGCGCGGCGCCCAGGCCGCCCGCCGGCGCGGGGCCCACGCGGTCGTCGTCTCCCTGGGCCCGGAGGGCCTGCTGGCGGCCACCGCGGAGGGCACCTGGCGTGCCACCCCGCCCGGCCGGGTGCACGGCAATCCGACCGGAGCCGGTGACTCCGTCACGGCGGCCCTGCTGGCCGGGCTGGTCGAACGCCGGCCCTGGCCGGAGCGCCTGGCCCGCGCGGTCGCGCTCGCGACGGCCACGGTGCGCGCCCCGGTCGCGGGCGAGTTCGAACGGGGGACCTACGAGGAACTGCTGGGGCGGGTCGCGGTGACCGGGGAGGTCAGCGCGGCCTGAGCGCCGGGCGTGGCTACTCGACCCAGCCCTTGACGAGCCACACCTGGTCGAGGTTGGCGTCGCACTGGTTGCCCTGCTCGCAGGAGATCTTCACGGTGTTCGTGCCCTTGTTGAGCTCGACGTAGTTGTACGTCCGCGTCCAGCCCTTGGCGTAGTCGCCCTCGGCGGCGTTCGCGTAGTTCTTCATCTTGACCGGCGCGGACGAGGCGGTGCCGTTGACCGTGAGGGTGGCGTCGGCGTCCTTGCCCGGTACGCCGTACCCGACGTACAGGGTGTACTTGCCGGAGTCGGGGATGCCGTTGACGGTCCAGGTGACCGAGGCGCCGACGGCGTTGAAGCCCGTCACGTAGACGCCGCCGTCGGCCTTGGCGCCCTCGATGTCGGACGCCGTGGTGGCGCCGCCGCCGAGCTGGAGGGCCTTGGCGTCGATCGTCGGCAGCTCGGCCTCGCTGTCCGCGCTGCTCTCCCCGGACGGGGTGGACTCCGCGCTCTGCGAGGTGGACGGGGCGACGGTCGGGTCGTCGCCGGCGTTCTTGTCGTCGTCGCCGCCCAGCATGGCCACACCGATGCCGATGACGACCGCGGCGACCACCGCGATCGCGCCGATCAGCAGGCCCTTGGTGTTGGGTCCGCGACCGCGGCCGCCGCCCGAGCCGTGCCCGGGCATCGGCGACTGGGTGGTCTGCGCGCCGCCCGGGAACGTCTCGGGTGCGGCGTAGTGCGCGTTCGGCCGGCCGTAGGTGCCCTGCGGCTGCTGCGGCGGCACGTTCGGCTGCCCGTAGGCCTGCTGACCGTACGGCCGCTCGCCGACCGTACGCACCCTGCTGACCGAGTTCGGGTAGCCGTAGCCGCCGGACGGGGGCTGGGCGCCGTTGGCCTGACCATCGGCGTAGAGGTAGCCGAACGGGTCGTCGTCCTCGGGCGTGCTCGCGCCGTTGTTGCCGGGCGTCATCCCTTGGTACTCCTCAACAGGTGCGGAACGGATGCGTACGTGTGGTGAGAATGGCGAGCCTACCGGTTCCCGGTGGCCCAAACGGGTGACCCGGGTCGCATCACCCCACCGACCTGCGGATCATCCCGCGCGTCGATGTTGTTTGGGACGAGACCGTTTCTCGACGTACATCCGTTCATCGGCGGATTTCAGCACCTCGTCCGCCGTCATGCCGCAGTGCGCCCAGCCGATGCCGAAACTCGCCCCGACCCGCACGGCCCGGCCCTCGGCCCGGATCGGCTGGATGATCTCGTTGCGCAGCCGTACGGCGAGGTCCTGGGCGTCGGCCCGGCCGAGCCCGTCGGCGAGGATCACGAACTCGTCGCCGCCGAGCCGGGCGACCGTGTCGCCGTCCCGGACGCCGTTGCCGAGCCGCCGGGCGACCTCGATGAGCACCGCGTCGCCCGCGTTGTGCCCGAACCGGTCGTTGATCGACTTGAAGCCGTCGAGGTCGCAGAAGAGCACCGCGAGCCCCTTGGTGCCGTCGTCCTGTTCACCCTCGGGGGCGACGGTGTGCACATGGTGGTCGTAGACCTCGTACGAGTCCCCGCCGCCCGGCACGAAGTCGAAACCGTGCCCGCCGGCGTCGTAGACGGGGTGCCCGAAGGCGGCGTCCTGCGACTCGAAGGCGCCGTGGTAGCCGGTCTGCGGACGCTGGCAGAGCCGGGCCGCGAGACGGGAGCGCAGCTCGGCGGAGTTCGGCAGGCCGGTGAGGGAGTCGTGGGAGGCGCGGTGGGCGAGCTGGAGCTCGCGGCGCTTGCGCTCCTCGATGTCCTCGACGTGCGTGAGCAGGAAGCGGGGGCCGTCGGCGGCGTCGGCCACGACGGAGTTGCGCAGGCTGACCCAGACGTAGGTGCCGTCCCGCCGGCCCAGGCGCAGCTCGGCCCGGCCGCCCTCGGCGGAGGTGCGCAGGAGCGTGCCTATGTCCTCGGGGTGGACGAGGTCGGAGAAGGAGTAGCGGCGCATCGCGGACGCGGGGCGGCCGAGGAGGCGGCACAGGGCGTCGTTGGTGCGGAGTATGCGGCCGTGCTGGTCGCCGCCCATCTCGGCGATGGCCATGCCGGAGGGGGCGTACTCGAACGCCTGCCGGAAGCTCTCCTCACTCGCCCGCAGAGCCTGCTGCTCGCGCTCCAGGCGGACCAGGGCGCGCTGCATATTCGCGCGTAGACGCGCGTTGCTGATCGCGATGGCGGCCTGGAAGGCGTACATCTGGAGCGCCTCGCGGCCCCAGGCCCCGGGCCGGCGGCCGTTGCGCGGGCGGTCCACGGACAGGACGCCGATCAGCTCGCCGGACGCGGGGCCGCCCTGGGCGCCGGGCGCGTACATCGGGGCGAAGAGGCGGTCGGAGGGGTGCCACTCGTCCTCGAAGCGCGGCGCGGGCCCCTCGGTGTACCACTGCGGGACGTCGTCGTCGTCGAGGACCCAGCCCTCGGTGTGCGGTATGAAGACGAGGTCGCCCCACTGCTCGCCCATGCCCAGCCGGCGCTCCCAGGACTCGCGGGAGCCGGCACGGCCGGTGATGAGCGCCTCGGCGGCGGGGTTGCCGGAGAAGGCCGCGACGACGAGGTCGCCGTCGGGGCGTACGAGGTTGACGCACGCCAGCTCGAAGCCGAGAGCGCTGACGACCCCGTTCGCGACCGTCTGCAGGGTGTCCGCCAGGCTGCGGGCCGTGTTCATGTCGGCCATGACCTCGTGCAGTTGTCGCAGGGACGCAAGGCGGACGTACGGCTCCGACTCGGTCTCCATGCTCGCCCTCCCCCCGAGTTCTCGCAGCGAATCAAGGGTTCTCTTCGGCGCCCTTTTCTGAGTGGTGCCCTTACAGCTTCCGGTACAGCTTCCCGCCACTGAATCACAGCGCGCTGCCCACTCGGTACACAGGGTCAACAATTAATGCCCCTTGTGACTCAAGTCACAGTAGAAGATGAACAATTGAGTGGAGTTTCTGCGTTTTTCCCGTGCGTTTAACGAACGCAAAATATGTGCGAGTGTCCATCAAGTGTCCATCGCCGCCCGGCTGGGACATTGCCGTCCGTCGCGGTCCGTCGCAGGTCCTAGGACCGCCTTCGGGCCGAGGTCCGATGCGGCGCGCACGCACCGGAGATTAGCGTTTCCGGCGTGCCGAACACACACGCAGCCGCGCCACCCGTCACTGTTCCCGCCCCGCCCGCCCCGGCATCGTCCGTTGGGCATGCTGTGGGGGTGACCGACGACGAGTTCCGTGCCGCGATGTCCCGGCTGGCCGCAGGGGTGGTCCTGGTGACCGCGTGCGAGCCCTCGCTCGACCCCGACGACCCGCAGGCGCCGGTCGGCGAGGACGTCGGCATGACGGCGACGGCCTTCATGTCCGTCTCCCTCGACCCGCCCCTGGTCATGGTCAGCCTCCGGGACGGCTCCCGCATGGACGACCTGCTCGACGAGCAGCCCCAATGGGCCGTCTCCGTCCTCTCAGAGAGCCAGCGGCACATCGCCGGCCGGTTCGCCATGAAGGGCCGCATCAGCGACCGCCTGCTGTTCGAGGACATCCCGTACGTCCGCGGCCAGGTGACCGGCGCGCCGCTGGTGGGCGGCGCGCTGGCGACGCTGGAGTGCCGGACGGAACAGCGGGTTCCGGCCGGGGACCACACACTGGTGATCGGGCGGGTCCTGACGGCTCGGGTGCCCAGTGCGGACGGCGGTCCGCTGATGTACTTCAAGGGGCGGTACCGGCACCTGGGGTGAGCCGCGGCGGCCTCCCCCCGCCGGCGGCCGGGCCGCTACGCCACGGCGACATCGATCCGGGACAGCCGTCCGACGTCGCTGACGATCTCGATGACGGCGATCCGCTCCCGTACGAAGGTGAAGCGCAGCACCTGCACCAGCCGCTGCCCGTCGTCCGAGAACACCACCAGCCCCGGGGCCCCGTCGAGCAGGGCGTGCCGGGCGACGCGGGCGAGGTGCGCGAAGCGCGTGGCGCCGGACGCGACCGCGGCGGCCCCTGTGGTCACGCCGGTCTCGCCCCGGGCCATGACATCCGGGTCGAGCACTCGCAGCAGCCCGTCGAAGTCGCCGCCCCGCGAGGCGGCGAGAAAGGCGTCGACGACCGCCCGTTGCCGCGCGAGGTCCGCGTCGGGCGCCGGAGCCCCCTGCACCCGCCGCCGCCCCCTGCTGGCCAGCTGCCGCGCCGTCGTCGGCGTCCGTCCCACGATCGTGGCGACCTCCTCGTAGGGCACCGCGAACATGTCGTGCAGCACGAAGGCGAGCCGTTCGGCGGGGGTGAGCGTGTCGAGCACGACCAGCAGGGCGACACCCACGGAGTCGGCGAGGAGGGCGTCGTACTCGGGGTCGGGGGCACCGGCCGCGAGGGGGACGGGGGCGCCGGCGTCCAGGGACCGCTCCAGCGACTCCTCGGCACGGGACTTGCGGGAGCGAAGCATGTCGAGGCAGACCCGTCCGACGACGGTGGTGAGCCATCCCCCGAGGTTGTCCACCTCGCGCGTGTCGCTGCGGCTCAGCCGGAACCAGGCCTCCTGCACGGCGTCGTCCGCCTCGGCGAGGGAGCCGAGCATGCGGTGGGCGACGGCGCGCAGATGCGGACGGTGCGCCTCGAAACGCTCGGCAAGGAAGTCGTGTTCGCCGCTCATGAGTCCCGTTCACCAGCCCTCGTCGTGGATGCCCTCGGGACTATGACGGACGGCGGGCGGAAAATGTGACGGAAGGCCTCGGGCGAGGGAGCGGAATCTCGCGCCGGGCGGGTCGGGCGCCGCTGAATTTTTGTTCAGTACATGCTGACCAATTGTTTAGTAGCCATTGCTCACTCGCCATCGCAACCACTACTCACCCACCCGGACATCCACTGATCGTTTCGTATTACACACTGACCGTTGGTCAATGCCAGTCGCGGCCGGTCCGCCCCCGCTTGGTGTCGGACCGCTGCTTCTTCTCCCGGAGCCGGCGTTCGTTGATGCCGCGTGGGATACGGGTCGGCCTGCGGGGCTTGGGCGGCGGCGCGGTGGCCTCGGCGAGGAGCGCCGCGAGGCGTACGGCGGCGGCCTCGCGGTTGCGCCACTGGGAACGGTGCTCGGAGGCACGCACGGCGACGACCCCGTCGACGAGCCGGCCCTCCAGCCGCTCCAGGGCGCGCCGCTTCCACACCTCGGGCAGGGCCTCGGTGGCGGCGAGGTCGAAGCGCAGCTCCACGCTGGTGTCGCTGGTGTTGACGTGCTGGCCACCGGGCCCGGACGAGCGAGAGAAACGCCACTGGAGCTCCGCCTCGGGCAGCGAGACGGAGCCGCGGATGAGGTGTGGACGACCGGACATGACTGACATGTTCCCGCCTGGACGGGGTCGGCGTCACCCGAATATCGCCGCCGGACGCGGCAGCCGGGTAAAGAAAGTAAAGCGCGGGGAACCCATGGCACCACCCCCGGCGTTCATAGGGGTAGCTGTAGCTTCAGCAACGGCACCGCATAGCGCACGCTTCGAGGGAAGGAACTCCCGACCATGGCTGTAAGCCTGTCAAAGGGTGGCAACGTCTCGCTCACCAAGGAGGCTCCGGGCCTGACCGCCGTCACCGTGGGCCTCGGCTGGGACGTCCGGAGCACCACCGGTACCGACTTCGACCTCGACGCGTCCGCGATCGCGGTCAACTCGCAGGGCAAGGTCTTCTCCGACCAGCACTTCGTCTTCTTCAACAACAAGCAGACGCCGGACCAGACGATCGTCCACACGGGTGACAACCGCACGGGCGAGGGCGCGGGCGACGACGAGCAGATCAACGTCAACCTGGTCGGCCTCCCCGCCGACATCGACAAGATCGTCTTCCCGGTCTCGATCTACGACGCGGAGAACCGCTCGCAGAACTTCGGCCAGGTCCGCAACGCCTACATCCGCATCATCAACCAGGCCGGCGGCACGGAGATCGCCCGCTACGACCTCTCGGAGGACGCGGCCACCGAGACCGCCATGGTCTTCGGCGAGCTCTACCGCAACGGCGCCGAGTGGAAGTTCCGCGCCGTGGGCCAGGGCTACGCCTCGGGCCTGGTGGGCATCGCCCAGGACTTCGGCGTGAACGTCTGAGCGACGGCCACACCGACAGCCTGACCACCGGGCCCCTCAGCGACTGCGCTGGGGGGCCCGGGGCTTGCGTGACTTGTGTGACATGCGGGGCGTGCATGACAGGCGATACGCGTGACTGTAAGACGGTGTGACTGCTGAAGGTCCGCTCCCGTACCGGTGCCGTGCGGGCCCGCTCCCTGCCTCATCTCAGTGCGGGCTTCCCCTCCCCGTAGAGCCACTCCTCCCAGACGCCGTCGAAGTTCTTCTCCGGCGCCCGTTGCTCGACGTATCTCGTGAAGTCCTCCGTGCTCGCGTTTCCGTGGCGGTGGGCCGTGGCCCAGTCGCGGAGCAGGGCGTCGAACGCGGTGTCGTCGGCGAGGGTCTGGCGGATCCTGTGGAGGACCATCGCGCCGCGGTCGTAGACCGGGCGGCCGGAGATGTGCTCGGCGCCGGGGGGATTCGCGGGTGGGAAGAGCCAGACGGCCGCGTTCTCCTCGGGAGTGCTGTAGCGCGTTCCGGCATGGAGCTCGTCGAAGGTGTGCTGGGCGGTGTCGCCGCCGTGGTCCTCCGCCCACAGCCACTCCGCGTACGTCGCGAAGGCCTCGTTGAGCCACATGTCCTGCCAGGACTCGGGGCTGACGGAGTTGCCGTACCACTGGTGAGCGATCTCGTGGACCAGGAGCGGGACATCAGGGGTGCCGGGGAAGAAGGGGCGGGTCTGGGTCTCCAGGGCGTAGGCGGCGTCCCCAGGGCGGGCGACGATCGCGCCGGTGGAGGCGAAGGGGTACGGGCCGAAGCGGTCCTCGGCCCAGGCGAGCACCTCGGGGATACGTGCCAGGACCTCGCGGCTCGCGGCGGCCTCGGCCGGGTCCACCGCCGTGTACACGGGCAGGCCGTCCGGGGTCGTGGTGCGGCCGATGTCGTAGCGGCCGACGGCGAGGGTGGTGAGGTAACTCGCCATGGGCCGGTCCGTGCGCCAGTGAGTGGTCGTGCGGCCCTCGGTGGTGCGCTCGCTGCGCAGCTCGCCGTTCGAGACCGCTCGCAGGCCCTTCGGGACGGTGACCTCGATGTCGTACGTCGCCTTGTCCGAGGGGTGGTGGTTGCCGGGGTACCACGCCATCGAACCGACCGGTTCGCCCAGCGCCAGCGCGCCGTCCTCGGTGGGCAGCCAGCCCTCCTGCGAACTGTCCGGGTCGGTGATCGTGACCGGGGCGCCCGAGTAGCCGACCGCCACGCGGAAGGTGCGGCCCTCGGTGAGGTCGTCGCGGGGCCGGACGGTCAGTTCCTGCCCGGCGCGGTTCCAGCGGGCGGCGGTGCCGTCGACGGTGACCTTCTCGACCCGCAGTCCCCGGAGGTCGAGATTGAAGGCGGAGAGGTCCTGGGTGGCGCGGGCGGTGATCGTCGTCCGGGCGGCGAGGTGGCGGGTGCCGGGCGTGTAGGACAGGGCCAGGTCGTAGTGGGTGACGTCGTAGCCGCCGTTGCCGGCCTTCGGGAAGTACGGGTCGCGCAGGCCCGAGCCGCCGGGGGCGCCGCCCTCGACGCCGGTGCTCGCACACGCGGTCAGGGCGAGCGCGAGGAGGGCGGCGGGGACAACCGGTGCGAAACGGGACACGTCATTGATCCTACGAGTGGCGTGACACCATCGCGTACGTGCTCGACATCGGCTACGCCCTCTCCAACCGCTTCCCGGACCCGCCCCAGACCGACTACCGCCGCGCGGACGTGCACGCCTTGCGGCACGACCTGTTCTGCGGTGACGTCTATCTCGCCGAGACCAAGTCGGACCGGGAGCTGTCCACAGCCTGGGGATGGGTGCCGGTGCTCGACTTCGCGTGGGCGCTGTGCGACATCGTCGAGCAGCTGGACCGCGACCCGGCGGGCTCCCGCGCCTCGCGCCCCCAGCGCGCGGAACTGGACTTCACCGAGTCCACCGACCGTCTGCTCTTCGAGCGCCGCTTCGGCTGGGTCGACGTGGAGGCCGACTGGCAGCCGGCCGAGGAGCCGCCGCTCACCTTCTCCCACACCGAACTCCGGCGCGAGGCACGCGACTTCCTGCACGATCTGGTCGCCGACCTGTGCGACTTGCACGAGGACCTGGCGGAGAACCCGGCGATCTGGTCGTTGCAGGCGAGGTTCCCCAGGATGCCGTGACGGGGAGGCGCGGCCCCTCCGACGTGCCCTCCACCCGGCCGGCCCTTCGGGCCCGGCCGACCGCCCCACCCCGGCTCGCCGGTCCCGCCCCGCGCCACCTCACCCTCGCGGGCACCTAGGCCTTGCGGGGCACCTCACCCTCGCGGGCACCTCGGCCTTGCGGGGCACCTCACCCTCGCGGGCACCTCGGCACTGTCGGGCACCTCGGCCTTGCGGGCACCTCGGCCTTGCGGGCACCTCGGCGCCGACTGGCCCTGCGGCCCCATCAGCCCCCTCCACCTATCGGCCATCCCGCCTCGCGGGCAGCTCAATCCCCGTCGGCCCCCCTCGACCACGTGACCCCTGCAGCCCACTCGCCCCGTCGGCCGCCGCCCCTCAGCCGCTCACCCCCCGAGGTCCCCCCTCAGCCACTCACCCTCCCCCGAGGTCACCCCACCCCTCAGCCACTCAGCCCCCGGGGTCACCCCACCCCTCAGCCACTCAACCCCCGAGGTCACCCCACCCCTCAGCCACTCAACCCGCAGGTCTCCCACCCCGGAAGGCCACCGCCTCCCCCGTCCGCCCTCACCCCGCTTCCACCCTGATCCCCAACGCCCCCGCCAGCACCGGCGCCAGTTCCACCAGCTGGCCCGCGCTGATCACCGCGCCCGACAGGCGGTCCACCCCCCGCGTGATCTCCAGGGGCACCGCCCCGCGCAGGTCCACGTCCGTCAGAGTCGCCGTGCTGAAGTCCGCCCCCTTCAGCGCGCAGTCCGCGAACTCGACGCGCTCCAGCGACGCACCCCCGAAGTCCGGCTCCACCAGGACGCACCCCTCGAAGACCACGTCCTTCAGCCGGGCCCCCCGCAGGTTCAGATAGTCGATCTTGCCGCCCTGGACCAGGACGCGTTCCAGCACGGCACCGTGCAGTTGTGTACCGCCCAGGCGGGCGTCGCGCAGCTCGACGTCGCGCAGGGTGGCCTCCGCCAGGTTCGTCCCCACACCGCGTGGCGCGGTGAGCACCGAGTCCAGGAAGCGCGCCCGGTGCAGTCGCGTCTCGTCCAGCGCGCACCCCGTCAACGCGCAGTCCATGAAGCGGGCGCCCCCGCCGTCCTGCCCGCCCAGCTCCGCGTCCCGGAACTGCAGCCCGTCGTAGTCCCCGTCCGGCTCCAGGCCACCCCCTTCGTACGCCTCCAGCCCCGGGAGCCGCAGCTCCGGTCGCCGTGCCGCCTTCACGCCACCCGCCACTCGCCGCACCATGCCCACCATCCTGCACCCCAGCACTGACAATGACCCTGACCTGCGAAGACGTGCCGCCTCAGGGGCCGAAGACGCCCTCACCTCAAGGACAATCGCCCCGGCTCCCGCCCTCGATGTCACATTCGGGGCCCGACCTCCCGTCGTACTCCCGGAAACAGAAAGGCGAACCCGAGCAAGGGAGACCGACCCATGCCCCACCTCACCGTCGTCGGCGGCGGCTTCGCCGGCCTCACCGCCGCCATCACCGCCGCCGAAGCGGGCGCCAAGGTCACCGTCCACGAAGCCCACCACACCCTCGGCGGCCGGGCCCGCACCGCGCAGGGCCCGTACCGGACGAACGAGGGTCCGCACGCCATCTACGACGGCGGCCCGCACTGGACCTGGCTCGCGCAGCGCGACCTGATCGGCCCCCTCGCTCCCCTCCCGCCGCTGGAGGCCACCCGGCTGCGGCTACGCCACAAGGGCGTTCTGCGCCGCGTCCCGCCCCTCGGCATGTTGAAGCTGCTGCGCCGCCCCGCCCGGCGGGCCCCCGTCGACGTCGACTTCCTGACCTGGGCCACCGAACAGGTGGGGGAGGAGGGCGCGCGGGCCGCCGCCCACTACGCGGCCGTCGCCCTCTTCCACCACGACCCCGGCGGCCTGTCCGCCGCGTTCGTGCACGAACGGCTGCGCCGTTCCACCGCGTTGCCGCCCGAGGCGCACTATCCGCGCGGCGGCTGGGCGAGCCTCGTCGACCGGATGGCCGCCCGCGCCTGGAACCTGGGCGTGCGCATCGAGACCCTGTCCCGTGTCAGCACCCTCCCCACCGACGCACCGGTGATCGTCGCCACCTCCCTCGACGCCGCCCGCCACCTCCTCGGTGACGACTCGCTGACCTGGCCGAGCGGTCGTACCACCCTCATCGACCTCGCCGTACGCACCCGCCGCGGCGACCCCTTCATCGTCAGCGACCTGGACGCGACCGGCTGGCTCGAACGCTTCACCGCGCAGGACCGCACCCTCGCCCCCGCCGGCGAGCAGCTCGTCCAGGGCCAGATCCCGATCGCCCCGCACGAGTCCCGCGCCGACGGCATCGCCCGCGCCGAGCAGTTGCTCGATCTCGCCTACGACGGCTGGCGCGACCGCGTCACCTGGCGGCGCGAGGCGCTCGCAGGCGGTCGTACCGGCGCCGTCGACCTGCCCGGCACCACCTGGCGCGACCGGCCCGCCGTGGACCGGGGCGACGGTGTGTACCTGGCGGGCGACCAGGTCGCCGCGCCCGGCGTCCTGTCGGAGGTGTCCTTCAACAGCGCGCTGACCGCCGTGTCCCTGGCGCTCGGACAGCACGGCCCTAGATCACTTGACCTCAAGCGCGCTTGAGGTCGAACAGTGGCGGAGAAAGCCACCCGCCCGCCCCAGGGGGACCCCATGCACGCCATCCGCCTCCATGCCTTCGGCCCCGCCGAGAACCTCACCGCCGAGGAGGTCGACGCTCCCGTACCGGCCGCCCACCAGGTCCGTATCGCCGTCGCGGCCGCCGGCGTCCACCTGCTCGACGCGGCGATCCGCGCCGGCCACGCCGGGCCCGGCCCGGCGCCCACCCTGCCCACGATCCCGGGCCGCGAGGTCGCCGGAGTCGTCGAGTCGCTCGGCGAGGGCACCGACGAGGCATGGCTCGGCAAGCGTGTCGTCGCGCACCTGGGCTTCGTCCCCGGCGGCTACGCCGAACTCGCCGTGACCGACGTCGGCCGTCTGCACGAGGTCCCGGTGGGTCTCGGCTTCGCCGAGGCCGTCGCCATGATCGGCACAGGGCGTACGGCGATGGGCATCGTGCAGTTCGCCGAACCGGGGCCGGGCGACGTGGTCGTGATCCCGGCCGCCGCCGGCGGTCTCGGCACCCTCCTCGTGCAGTACGCCAAGAACGCGGGGGCCACCGTCGTCGGCCTGGCCGGCGGGCCCCAGAAGACGGAGCGGGTCGCCGCGAACGGCGCCGATCTCGCCGTCGACTACCGCGACCCCGCCTGGCCGGAGAAGGTCAGGTCGTACGACGGCAAGGTCACGATCGTCTACGACGGCGTCGGCGGCGACATCGCCCGTAGGGCCGTCGGTCTGCTCGCCCCCGGCGGCGCGCACGTGGTCTTCGGCTGGTCCGCCGAGGGCATCGCCGCCGGCGAACCCCTGGTCGTGGACGGGGTGACCGTGCAGGTCCTGGGCCCGGCGATGCTGGAGAAGGCGGGCGGCCCGAACCCGATCCGCACCCTGGAACTCCGGTCCCTCGCCGAGGCCGCCGCGGGCCGGCTGACCCCGGCCGTGCACCGCTTCCCGCTCGCCGAGGCCGCCGCCGCACACCACGCGCTGGAGAACCGGGGCACCACCGGCAAGGTGGTCCTGGAGCCCTGACCGGGACGGCCGCACCGAACGGGCCCGACGGCAAAGACCTGACCAGAAGGGGCGTGGCATCCGGTGCGGTAGGTCATGATTCATGGTCTTCTGTCCGCGTGACCGAGCCTCGGACGAGTAACCCCACAGCTTCCGCGGAGACCGACCCCCACCGCTGGTGGGGGCTGGTGGTGATCGCCCTCGCCCAGCTGATGGTCATCCTCGACTCGACGATCGTGAACATCGCGCTGCCGTCCGCCCAGGACGAGCTGGGGATGTCCGACGGCAACCGCCAATGGGTGATCACCGCCTACACCCTTGCCTTCGGCGGTCTGCTGCTGCTCGGCGGCCGGATCGCCGACCTCGTCGGCCGCAGGCGCACCTTCGCCTTCGGGCTGGTCGGCTTCGCCGCCGCCTCCGCGCTGGGCGGCGCCGCCGTCAGCCCCGGGATGCTGTTCGGCGCCCGGGCGCTGCAGGGCGCCTTCGCGGCCGTGCTGGCCCCGTCCGCGCTGAGTCTGCTCGCCACGACGTTCACCGACCCCAAGGAGCGCGGCAAGGCCTTCGGCATCTTCGGTGCCCTGGCCGGCAGTGGCTCCGCCATGGGCTTCATCGTCGGCGGGCTCTTCACCGAGTACCTCAACTGGCGCTGGTGCCTCTTCGTCAACACCCCCATCGCGATCCTCGCGCTCATCGGCGCCTTCGTCGTCCTTCGCGACCGCCCCGGGCGCCCCGGAGCCCGCCTCGACGTCCCCGGTGTGCTGCTCGGCTGCTCGGGTCTGGCCGCGATCGTCTACGGGTTCAGCGAGGCCGAGTCGCACGGCTGGGCCGACCCGTTCGTCCTCGGCCTGCTCGCGGTGGGGCTCGCGCTGCTGGTGGCCTTCGTGTGGTGGCAGGCCAGGGCGCCCATGCCGCTGCTGCCGCTGCACGTCGTCAAGGACCGCAACCGCGCGGGCTGCTTCCTGACGATGATGCTGGCCATCATGAGCATGTTCGGCCTGTTCCTCTTCATGACCTACTACCTGCAGAGCGTCCTGGGCTACTCCCCGGCGCGGGCCGGCCTGGCCTTCGTCCCCCTCACGGCCGCGACCGTCATCGGCTCCACCCAGATCGCGGGCCGTCTGCTCCAGCACGTCCAGCCGCGCGCCCTGATGGCCCCCGGCATGGTCCTGTCCGCGACCGGCATGGCGTTCCTCACCCGGCTCACCGTGGATTCGTCGTACGTCGTCGAGATCCTCCCGGGCCTGCTCCTGGTGGGCCTCGGCATGGGGCTGACGTACATGCCGGTGTTCGCCACGGTGACGGCCGGGGTGGCCCCGCAGGACTCGGGCGTCACCTCGGCGACCCTGAACACCTCGCAGCAGGTCGGCGGTTCGATCGGTACGGCGCTCCTCAACACCATCGCCAACACCAGCACCGCCGGCTACCTCACCGCCCACCTCACCGCCTCCACCCGGCCCACGGAGGTGACCCGCGAGGCAGTCGTCCACGGCTACACGGTCGCCCTGTGGTGTGCCTCCGGCCTCATGCTGCTGGCGGGCGCGGTCACGGCCGTGATGGTCACGGTGAAGCCTCCCAGGCGCGCGGCGCCGGCGAAGGCGCCGGTCCCGGAGGCGACCGGCTAGCGACGCTTCAGGCCGCTCCCGGCGCGGCCGGCACCCTGCCGGTCCGCCGGCACCCCGCCGGTCAGCCGGAACACCGTACGTTCGGTCCCGCCCGCCCCTTCATGGCCCCGCGCGCGACCGGCAGCCCCTTACACCCGGTCCCGCAGCCGCCGCGCGATCTCCAGCTGCTCGGCCTGCACCGGCCGGCCGTCCTCGATCTCCCACAGGGTGTTCTGCAGCACGCGCGCGAGGGTCCACGCGCGGGCACGCGCGCGCTCCAGCCCGAGTACGTCCGTCATGGCGTCGAACCGCCAGCGGACCTCCTCGGCCTCGAAGCGGTTGTCGATGGCGGGCAGCAGGTCGAAGCCGGGGTCGCCGGCGAGGGGCTTGGGGTCGATGGCGAGCCAGGGGGCGCGGTCGCAGGCGAGGACGTTCTCGAAGTGCAGGTCCCAGTGCAGGAGCCGGTCCCCCGGCTCGTCCGCCACCTCCCGTACGGCGGCGGCGCAGTCGGCGATCAGCCGGCGGGCCTCCGGGTCCGGGACCCGTTCCAGCGCCCGCGGCGTCCGCTCCAGCACCGCCCGCACGACGTCGCCGAGCCTGCGCATGCCCTCCGGGGCCGGTCCGGAGGTCAGATGGGCCAGCAGCCGGGCGACGACCAGCACGGCCTCGCGCGAATCGGGCAGGTGGGACAGCATCCGGGCGGGGTCGAGGCGTTCGAGGAGCATCGTGCCCGTCGCCGGGTCGTGGTCCAGCAGCCGTACCGCCCCGTCGCCGTCCCACACCCGCAGCGCGACAGGCTCGCCCGCGCTCTCCTCGTCGAGCAGCTGCAACTTCAGCACCGCGCGCGTGCCGTCCGCTCGGACGACGGGCAGGACCAGCGCGGACACGCCGTACATCGACGGCCCGTCGATCCGCAGCTCCCAGCGGTCCAGGAACCCGGCCGCCAGCCGCGGCAGTGCGGCGATGAAGGCGCTGCCCTCCTCGCCGTTGTACATCGCCTGGGACGCGGCCAGTTCGTCGGGAACATCGATCACGGACCAGACCCTACGGAGGGGCCGGGACCGCCTCGACCCAATTTCCCACCGGACCGCGCACCTCGTCGCCGGCCCACCACGCTTCCAGCGCCGAACCACCCCTGAAAGCGACGGAATCCGAAGGAGACAGCCCTCGGGCCCACGGGTAACGTCCCGGCCATGAGCAGCTCGGCGAGCAGCGTCGTGAACGGCGGCGTCTCCTTCTGGTACGCCCAGGAGGGCTTCCCCGCCCCTCGGGAGCCCCTCTGCGGTGACGCCTCGGCCGACGTCGTGATCGTCGGCGGCGGCTACACGGGACTGTGGACGGCGTACTACCTGAAGAAGGCCGCGCCCTTCCTCCGTGTCACCGTCCTGGAGCAGAAGTTCTGCGGCTACGGCGCCTCCGGCCGCAACGGCGGCTGGCTCTACAGCGGCATCGCGGGCCGCGACCGGTACGCGCGCGTGCACGGCCACGAGGCCGCCGTACGCCTTCAGCGTGCCATGAACGACACCGTCGACGAGGTCATCAGGGCCGCCGGTGAGGAGGGCATCGAGGCCGGCATCCACAAGGGCGGCGTCCTCGAAGTCGCCCGCACACCCGCCCAGCTGGCACGCCTGAAGGCCTTCCACGCGCACGAGCTGGCGTACGGCGAGAAGGACCGCGAGTTCTACGGCGCCCGTGAGACCGCCGAGCGGATCAGGGTGGCGGGCGCGGTCGGTTCCTCCTGGACACCGCACGGGGCCCGGATCCACCCGGTGAAGCTCGTGACCGGCCTCGCGCGCGCCGTCGAGGCCCTCGGCGTGACCATCCACGAGTCGACGCCGGTCACGGAGATTCGCCCGAAGCGCGCGGTCACCCCGTACGGCACGGTCCGCGCGCCCTACGTGCTGCGCTGCACGGAGGGCTTCACGGCGTCCCTGAAGGGCCAGAGGCGCACCTGGCTGCCCATGAACTCCTCCATGATCGCGACCGTGCCGCTCAGCGCGGAGCGGTGGAAGGCGATCGGCTGGGAGGGCCGCGAGACGCTCGGCGACATGGCCCACGCCTACATGTACGCCCAGCGCACCGCCGACGGCCGGATCGCGCTCGGCGGCCGCGGAGCGCCGTACCGCTTCGGCTCCCGCACGGACAACGACGGCCGCACCCAGGAGGCCACCGTCGTGGCGCTGCGGGAGATCCTGGAGCGCTTCTTCCCCACCCTGACCGGCGTCCGCATCGAGCACGCCTGGTCGGGCGTCCTCGGCGTACCCCGCGACTGGTGCGCCACGGTCACCCTGGACCGCGCCACCGGCCTCGGCTGGGCGGGCGGCTACGTCGGCTCCGGCGTCGCCACCGCCAACCTCGCCGCCCGCACCCTGCGCGACCTGGTCCAGCTCGACTCCGGCCAGGGCACCCGCACGGACCTGACGGACCTGCCCTGGGTCGGCCACGTGGTCCGAAAGTGGGAACCGGAACCGCTGCGCTGGCTGGGCGTCCACAGCATGTACGCCACCTACCGCACCGCCGACCGCCGCGAACTCGTCACACACGGCGCCGAGTCGTCCCGCCTGGCCCGACTGGCGGACCGGGTGGCGGGACGCGACTGACCCGGCCGACCGGCCGCCATCCACGACCCCTCTCAAGGATGTACACGACAGGGATCTCTCGGTGAGCGATGCCGCTCAGCGAGAAAAGGAGCGGGACCAGCACACTCGCGGCGGCAATGAGGGCGAGCGCCGCGAGGATGGCAAAAAACAGGAGGATCACCCTGAGGCGCCGACGCCCCGCGATCCGTGATCGTGGGGCGTTGACGCAGGTCACACCCAGAGCCCCCTGTCGGATTCGAACCGACGACCTTCGCTTTACAAGAGCGGCGCTCTGACCAGCTGAGCTAAGGAGGCCTGCACGCGCGCGTGACGGCGTGCCCGAGCAGTGTACCCAGCTCCCACCGCTGCCCCGTCGAAAATTTCCGCGAAGTTCACAGGGGCTGGACTACTGACAGAACACGTGAACGCGGGGTACCGTCCTGACCCAGTTCACTCACGTGGACTAAACCACCACCTTCCTACAACGGATCGTCCGGCACGTTCCTGCCGGTAGAAGGGGGCCCATTCACCATGGCCACCGTTTCGTTCGACAAGGCGACCCGGATCTACCCGGGTTCCGACAAGCCCGCCGTCGACGCACTCGACATCGAGATCGAGGACGGGGAGTTCCTCGTCCTGGTCGGTCCGTCCGGCTGCGGCAAGTCCACCTCCCTGCGGATGCTGGCCGGTCTGGAGGACGTGAACTCCGGCGTCATCCGCATCGGCGACCGCGACGTCACGCACCTGCCGCCGAAGGACCGGGACATCGCCATGGTGTTCCAGAACTACGCGCTCTACCCGCACATGACCGTCGCCGACAACATGGGCTTCGCGCTCAAGATCGCTGGCGTCAACAAGGCGGAGATCCGGCAGAAGGTCGAAGAGGCAGCGAAGATCCTCGACCTCACCGAGTACCTGGACCGTAAGCCGAAGGCCCTCTCCGGTGGTCAGCGCCAGCGCGTCGCGATGGGCCGCGCGATCGTCCGTGAGCCGCAGGTCTTCCTCATGGACGAGCCACTGTCCAACCTGGACGCCAAGCTCCGCGTCTCCACCCGTACGCAGATCGCCTCGCTGCAGCGCCGCCTCGGCATCACCACGGTCTACGTCACCCACGACCAGGTCGAGGCCATGACCATGGGTGACCGGGTCGCCGTGCTCAAGGACGGTCTGCTCCAGCAGGTCGACTCCCCGCGCAACATGTACGACCGCCCGGCGAACCTCTTCGTCGCAGGCTTCATCGGCTCCCCCGCGATGAACCTCGTCGAGGTGCCGATCGCCGACGGCGGCGTGAAGTTCGGCACGAGCGTGGTGCCGGTCGACCGGGACGCGCTCTCCGCCACCACCGACAAGACGGTCACCGTCGGCGTCCGTCCCGAGCACTTCGACGTGGCCGGCGCGGAGACCGAGCAGGGCCTCGCGATCACCGTGAACGTCGTCGAGGAGCTCGGCGCCGACGCGTACGTCTACGGCACCGCCCAGCTCGGCGACAACTCCAAGGACCTGGTGGTCCGCGTCAACGGCCGTGACGTCCCGGAGAAGGGCAGCACGCTGCACGTCGTGCCGCGCTCCGGCGAGACCCACGTCTTCTCGACCTCGACGGGCGAGCGTCTCTCCGACTGACCCGCCTGCAGGGCGGTCCGGCCGGTCCGGCCGGACCGGCCGACGAAACACCCAACCCGGGTAATTCACCCAGGTTGACGAATGGGGCCCCGCAGCCTGGCCGCGGGGCCCTTTTCCGTGTCGACAAATACCCCGGCACACTGGGCCATTTCGAGCAATGTGCGTCAACCCGGCACCCAGAAGAAGCCGCCACTTCGTCACCCGTACCGGTGACCAAATGTCGCCAAATCATTACCGGGCGCTACCCTCACTCGCGTGAAGCACTCCACCACCTCACAGATGCGACGCGGCCAGGGCCCCGCCCGCCGGATCGGCCGTTCCCTCGCCCTCGTTCTGCCCGTCGTCCTGGTGCTCTCCGGGACTCTCGCGGTCACGCGGGTCAACTGGTCGGGAGACTCCGAGAGCTCGGTGCTCACCGCAGCGGACGTCTCGGCCTCCGGACCCCACGCCCGCACCGCGCCCCGCGCTCCCCACGAGGTGCTGCGCGACAAGCTCCTCATCGAGCTCCAGGAGACCGACCCGGGCACCGCCCTGACCCACCTCCAGCAGGCGGTGGACGAGCGACCCTCGCTGGCCCGCCACTGCACGACGATCGCCCGCGCCCTGGGGCGCGCCGCGGTCCGCGTCTACGGCCCCACGCGCGCCCAGTCCTACTCCCGCCCCGTCTGCGACACCTCGTTCGCCTCGGGCGTCCTGGCGGCCCACGGCTGACCCCCTGGCACCGGACGACACTCAGCCCCGCCCCGGCCCCGACGGGCCGCAGGCGGGGCTCCCACGCCCCAGCGCCACCCGCCACCGACCCGGTCACATCCCGCACGACCGACCACCGACCCGGCACGAACCACCGCCGAGCCGGCACGACCGTACGACCCGCACGACCCCCCACCGACCCGGCACACCCCGACCAACCCGGCACGACCGCACGACCCACCACCGACCTGAGACGAGCCACCGTCGGCCCGACACGTGCCGCCTCGACCGCCCGGATTAGCCGCGCCCCTCCACGACCAGACACGACCCCGCGCGACCCCGGCACAACATTCCACGACCCCGCGCGACCCCGGCACAACACTCCACGACCCCGCGCGACCCCGGCACAACACTCCACAACCCGCGCGACCCGGCACCAGCCACCACGGCCCCACCCCGCCCGACGGACAGCACACCTCCCGAGCCGGGCCACGTAACGGCCCCCTCAGCCACCCCACCGGCCGCCCGCCAGGCCCCCGGGATCACCGATGCCGGCGCCGCGTACAGTGCCGGGCATGACCGATCCGAACGCCGCCTCACGTCCCGTCCAGGCCGTCATCCTGGCCGGAGGCCAGGGCTCCCGGTTGCGCCCCTACACCGACGACCGTCCCAAGCCGATGGTCGAGATCCCCGGCACGGGCACGCCGATCATCGGCCACCAGCTCACCTGGCTCGCCGAGGAGGGCGTCACCGACGTCGTGGTCAGCTGCGGCCACCTCGCCGAGGTGCTGCAGGAGTGGCTGGACTCCGCCGACCTGCCGGTCCGCGTCACCACCGTCGTCGAGGCGGAACCCCTCGGCCGTGGCGGCGGCCTCAAGTACGCCGCCTCGCACCTCCCCCATCCCGATCGCGCCTGGTACGCCACCAACGGCGACATCTGGACCCGCTTCTCGCTGCGCGACATGGCGGACTTCCACACCGAGCGCGACGCCATAGCGACCCTCGCCCTGGCCCGTCCCCGCATCCCGTGGGGCGCGGTGCAGACGGACGGCTTCGGCCACATCACGGACTTCATCGAGGCCCCGCCGACGACGTACGAGGTCAACGCGGGCGTCTACGTCTTCTCGCCGGAGTTCGCCGGGCTGCTCCCGGAGCGCGGCGACCACGAGCGCACCACGTTCCCGCACCTGGCCCGCGAGCACCGCCTGGCCGGCTTCCCGCTCCCTCAGGGCTCGTACTGGCGCGCCATCGACACCGCGAAGGACCTCACGGAGGCCGCGAAGGAACTGGCGGCGCTGGGCCGTTGAGAGCGGGGCCGCCGAACGCCCGCCACCAGTAAGCCGGTACACCGATGCGCCGGTACGACAACGGGGTCCCGCGCCTCACACGCGCGGGACCCCGTCGTCATACCGAAGAGATCGGCCCAAGAGCCAGGAGGCGGAGCGCCTAGCCCAACAGCCCCCCGACCAGCCCCGGCTGCCCGGACGTCGACTCGCCGCCCGTGGACCCCGTACCGCCCGTGGATCCCGAACCGCCCGTCGACCCGGTGCCGCCGCCTCCGGACGTGGGACCGGCGCTGGTGCTCGGAGCCTCTTCCACCGGCGCCGACTGCTGCGGTGGCGCCTGCCCCGCCGTCCCCTGCGTCTGACTCGGTGAGCCGCCGGTCACCGTGCCGGTGTCCCGGGTGGCGCCCGGCGTGGTCGCGGCGCCCGCGGTGGGCGCGGCCGAGGTCGCGCCCTGCGTCGGTGAGTCGGCCGAGGCCGACGGCGCGGTGCTCTGCCGGCGCTCCCCGGGCGCGGACGGCAGCGGGGAGCCGGGCAGTTCGTTGCGCGGCGCCTCGCCGGGGCCCGGGACGACCACGCGGTCGGAGTCCCGTACCGCGCCGCCGAGCAGCGAGCCGACCAGCAGCGTGAGCCCGGTGACGATCGCGGTGACGAGGGCGCCCCGGCGCAGCACGAAGCGCCGCAACTCCCAGATGTCGGAGCGGGGGCCGAGTCGGCGCCAGGCCAGCCCGGCCAGCCGCCCGTCGATGGAGTAGACGGGCGCCCCGGCGATGATCAGCGGCGACCAGGCGGCCAGGTAGATGATGTCGGGGGCGTCGTAGGCGGGGACGCTCTTCCAGCTGACGGTGACGAGCAGCGCGGCGGAGAGCAGCGCACCGCCCACCGCGGCGACCCGCTGCCAGCAGCCGAGGACCGTGAGCACACCCACGATGACCTGTGCGAAGGCGATCACGAGTCCGGCGCCGACGGGGTGCTGGAGCGCGAACTGGCGCAGCGGCTCGGCGACTTCCCAGGGGTGCAGGGCGTTGAGCCACTTGACCATGGAGCCGCGGTCGCCGCCGTCGAAGTAGACGGGGTCGCAGAGCTTGCCCATGCCGGCGTAGACGGAGATGGCGCCGAGGAAGATGCGCAGCGGCAGCAGGACGACGCCGAGGTTCATCCGGCGGCCGGGGTAGTAGGCGTGCCGCGCGGGATCGTCGGCGTGCCGCCGTGAGCGCGTCTCGGTGCCCTCGTCGTCCGGCTCGTCGCTCTCCACGTCGTCGGCGTAGCCGTCGTCGAAGCGCTCCCCGGCGTAGGCCGGTTGGTCGTACGCGCCCTCGACGGTCCGCATGGACGGCAGCAGTCGGGTACCGGCGCCGTCGTGGGCGCGCTGGGCGCCGTCGTGGGTGCGCTGGGGGCCGACGACGGGGGTCTCGACGGTCTGGTCGAAGTCGTCGTACCCGCCGTCGTAGCCCTCGTAGCCCTCGTAGCGGCCGTAACCGGGGTCGGTGTCGACGCGCGGGATGACCTGAGTGGCTCCGGTGTCGGCGGAGGCTTCCTCCGGATGACGGACGCCCGCACCGCGCACGGCCTGGAGCAGGCGGTGGGCGCCGGTGTCGTCGGGAGCGGACCGGCCGCTCCACACGACCGGGCGGCGGCGGGCCTCGCCGGCCTGCATGGCTCTGCCCGTCGTACCGACGACCGGCATGCGGGCGGTGTCCTCGGTGGCGCTCGAGTGCCGTGCGACCCGCGGCGACTGGGCGTGGCGCGAGGAGGAGCCCAACTGCACGCGGAAGCTGGCGTGATTGACGATGATCTGCGCCGGGTCGCTCGGCACCTTCACCATGCTCAGCGCGGGAGCTTCGTCGAATCCCGACGAGCGGTCCCCCGTGGGTGTGCGGGGTGTTCTGGTGTCCACACTCATCTAACCGAGTGACGCGCGTTTAGGACACTGCTTTGACCCGCCGGATCTGTCCGGACAGCGTCAAGCTTGCCCGGACCGCCCGGAATACCCCCGGCGGGTGACGATGCCGAACGAGTGTTCAGGCGCGCCGGCGCGCCGCCTCGTACAGCACGATCCCCGCCGCCACACCGGCGTTGAGCGACTCCGCGCCGCCCGGCATGGGAATGCGCACCCGGTGGTCGCACGTCTCGCCGACCAGCCGCGAAAGGCCCTTGCCCTCGCTGCCTACCACGATGACGACCGGCCCGCCCAGGGCTTCCAGCTCACCGAGTTCCGCCTCGCCGTCGGCGGCGAGCCCGACCACGACGATCCCGGCCTTCTTGTACGCCTCCAGCGCGCGCGTGAGGTTGGTGGCGCGCGCGACCGGCGTACGGGCGGCCGTACCGGCGGACGACTTCCAGGCACCGGCCGTCATGCCGGCCGCGCGCCGCTCGGGTACGACGACACCGTGGCCGCCGAACGCGGAGACGGACCGCACGACCGCACCGAGGTTGCGCGGGTCGGTCACCCCGTCCAAGGCGACGATCAGCGGGTCCTGGCCCTCGTCGGCGGCGGCGTCGGCGAGGTCCTCGGGATGCGCGTACTCGTACGGCGGCACCTGGAGGACGAGGCCCTGGTGGTTGAGCCCGTTCGTCATCCGGTCGAGTTCGGGGCGCGGCGCCTCCATGAGGTTGATGCCGCCGCGCTCGGCCGCGAGCTGGAGCGCCTCGCGCACCCGCTCGTCGCTGTCGATGAACTGCTGGACGTACAGCGTGCTGGCGGGCACACCCTCGCGGAGCGCCTCGAAGACCGGGTTGCGCCCGACGACCAGCTCGGACGTCCCCTTGCCCCCGGCACGCCGCTGCTGCGGACGTCCCTGTGCGCGCCGCGTCTTCGCGGCGGCGGCACGCTGCTTGGCGTGGCCCTTGCGCATCTCGGCGGGGGGCGTCGGCCCCTTGCCCTCGAGGGACCGGCGCCGCTTGCCGCCGCTGCCGACCTGCGCGCCCTTCTTGCCGGACATGCGGCGGTTGTTCGCGGCCATGATCTACCTGTCTGTGGTGAGTAAGTACGTCTATGAAGTGTGCCGCCCGGATTCGCGGACGGCACACCGTTGTGCTGTCGCCTCAGTTGCCGCTCAGCGCGGGCCGAGGCTCCAGCGTGGTCCCTGCGGGCTGTCCTCGATGACGAGCCCCGACTGCCCCAGCTGGTCGCGGATGGCGTCCGCGGTGCCCCAGTCCTTACGGGCACGGGCCGCCTCACGCTGGTCGAGGACCAGGCGTACGAGGCTGTCGACCACGCCGTGCAGGTCCTCGCTGCGGTCGCCCTCGCCCGCCCAGTGCGCGTCCAGCGGGTCCAGGCCGAGGACGCCGAGCATGGCACGGACCTCGGCGAGGCGGGCGACCGCGCTCTCCTTGTCGTCGGCGGCCAGGGCGCTGTTGCCCTGCCGGACCGTGTTGTGCACGACCGCGAGGGCCTGCGGCACTCCCAGGTCGTCGTCCATCGCCTCGGCGAAGGCGGGCGGCACCTCGGTGGCGGGCTCGACCGGACCGCCGGCCAGCTCCACCACGCGCTGCACGAACCCCTCGATCCGCGCGAACGCGGACTCGGCCTCGCGCAGGGCCTCCACGCTGTACTCGATGGTCGAGCGGTAGTGCGGCGTGCCGAGGTAGTAACGCAGCACGATCGGCCGCCACTGCTTGACCATCTCCGACACCAGCACCGAGTTGCCCAGCGACTTGGACATCTTCTCGCCGCTCATGGTGACCCAGGCGTTGTGCAGCCAGTACCGGGCGAAGTCGTCACCGAAGGCCTTGGCCTGGGCGATCTCGTTCTCGTGGTGCGGGAAGACCAAATCCAGGCCGCCGCCGTGGATGTCGAAGGCGCTGCCCAGGTACTTGTGCGCCATGGCCGAGCACTCCAGGTGCCAGCCGGGACGCCCACGGCCCCACGGGGTCTCCCAGTCGGGCTCGCCCGGCTTGGTGGCCTTCCACATGGCGAAGTCGCGCGGGTCGCGCTTGCCTGAGATGCCGTCCTCGGGGGGCTGGCGCATCCCGTCCAGGTCCTGCCGGGACAGTTCCAGGTACGACGGCCAGGACCGCACGTCGAAGTAGACGCTGCCGTCGGCCTCGTAGGCGTGCCCGCGCTCGATGAGCCCGCGCATCATCTCGACCATCTCGGTGATGTGACCGGTGGCACGCGGCTCGTACGTGGGCGGCAGGCAGCCGAGCGCGCGGTAACCGTCGTTGAACGCGCGCTCGTTCTCGTACCCGATGGACCACCAGGGGCGGTTCTGCTCCTCCGCCTTGCCGATGATCTTGTCGTCGATGTCGGTGACGTTCCGGACGAACGTCACCTCGTAGCCGCGGTAGTCGAACCAGCGGCGCAGGATGTCGAAGTTGAGGCCGGAGCGGATGTGCCCGATGTGCGGGGCCGCCTGCACGGTGGCACCACACAGGTAGATCGAGACACAACCCGGTGTGAGCGGGGAGAAGTCACGGATCTGCCGGGCGCTGGTGTCGTACAGGCGAATGGTCACCACTCCAGGGTAGTGGGCCGCGGGCAATGCCTCGCGCCCCTTGTGGACAAGGTGTGCCTCTTCGTGACGTGCCCCGCGAGGCGCCGTCAGCCGGTGCGCACCACCAGCGCCGTGGCCACCGCCATCAGGCCTTCGCCGCGCCCGGGGAAGCCGAGCCCGTCCGTGGTGGCGCCGGAGACGGAGACCGGGGCCCCGGCCGCCTCGGACAGGACCTTCTGGGCCTCGTCGCGGCGCTTGCCGATCCTTGGACGGTCCCCGACGACCTGCACCGCCACGTTGCCGATCCGGAAGCCCGCCTCGCGCACGATCCGGGCGGCCTCGGTCAGCAGTGCCACGCCCGACGCGCCGGACCATTCCGGGCGCCCGGTGCCGAAGTGCTGTCCCAGGTCACCGAGGCCGGCGGCGGAGAACAGCGCGTTGCACGCGGCGTGCGCGACGACGTCCGCGTCGGAGTGCCCGGCCAGGCCCGGCCCCTCGCCCTCCCACTTCAGGCCGGCGCACCACAGCTCGCGGCCCTCCTCGAAGGCGTGGATGTCGGTGCCGATGCCGACCTGCGGAAGGGGTGCCTCAGAAGCCATCGTTCAGCCTCCTGCGGGCGAGGACCGCCTCGGCGAGCACCATGTCCAGCGGCCGGGTGACCTTGAAGGCCTCCTCGTGCCCGGGCACGACGACGACACGCTCGCCGAGCTGCTCGACCATGCTCGCGTCGTCGGTGACGTTGCCGGTGACGGTCTCGTGCGCCCGCAGCAGCGTCTCGCGGTCGAAGCCCTGCGGCGTCTGCACGGCGCGCAGCCGCGCCCGCTCCGGCGTGGCGAGCACGGGCTCCGGCTCGCCCGGCGTCCGCGCGGGCTCGACCTCCTTGACGGTGTCCGCCAGCGGCAGCGCCGGCACCACGGCGTGCGCGCCGTCGCGGACCGCCTCGATCACCGCGTCGACGGTGTCGACCGGGACGAGCGGGCGGGCGGCGTCGTGCACCAGCACGATGTCGTAGCCAGGAGGCAGCGCGTCGAGGCCGAGTTTGACCGACTCCTGCCGCGACTCCCCCCCGGGGACGACCAGGAAGTCGGTGCGCTCGGGCAGAGCGTGGGCGTCGAGCAGGGACTTGACGTCGGCGGCCCCGTCGGGCGGGGCGACGACGACCACGAGGGAGACGGCACGGGACGCGGCCAACGCGCGTACGGCGTGGATCAGCATCGGCGTGCCGTTCAGCGCGCGGAGCGCCTTGGGGGCGCCGGGGCCGAGGCGTACGCCCCGGCCGGCGGCCGGGATGACCGCAGCGGTACGGACTCCTGCGGGCGAAGGGCGCGAAACGTCAGACATCGTTTCCTGTCAGGTTTGTGTGCTCGGCCTACGTGGGTATGGCCTCAGCGTGCAAGAGTGCGGGCGCGTACCGCTCTGACCGGACCCTTCCGTGACCCTGGTCGAGCCGGCCGCCCCGGGCACGGCACGCACAGTACCGGGGGGAGTTTCCTCGGCGAGGGCGGACGTACGGGGCGTACGGAAGCCACCCGGCGGGTGGACGCGGGGATGGCTGACATACGACCATGTGGTTCGGGTACGGACATGCCGCAGCGCCCGGCGACTGGATTGTCGCATCGGGCACCGCGGCATTTCGATGTGCTGAGCGGGGCGGCCTGCCTCGCGTCAGGAGGCGAGCACCTCGTCGAGCAGAGCCTCGGCCTTGTCCTCGTTCGTGTTCTCCGCGAGAGCGAGCTCGCTCACCAGGATCTGGCGAGCCTTGGCGAGCATGCGCTTCTCACCGGCGGAGAGTCCGCGCTCGCGCTCACGACGCCACAGGTCACGCACGACTTCCGCGACCTTGATGACATCGCCGGAGGCGAGCTTCTCCAGGTTTGCCTTGTAACGACGCGACCAGTTCGTGGGCTCCTCGGCGTACGGCGCGCGCAGCACCTCGAAGACCCGGTCCAGCCCGTCCTGACCGACCACATCACGCACGCCGACGAACTCCGCATTGTCCGCTGGCACACGTACCGTCAGGTCACCCTGGGCGACCTTC
The DNA here is from genome assembly GCF_040686175.1 of Streptomyces sp. NPDC086077. NCBI lineage: Bacteria > Bacillati > Actinomycetota > Actinomycetes > Kitasatosporales > Streptomycetaceae > Streptomyces > Streptomyces sp. NPDC086077. The sequence goes on from NZ_JBFBJT010000004.1 coordinate 27,056, forward strand.
AGCACCAAGTAGGTCTTGTCCACGCCTTTGATCTGGCGAGTTTCGATGGCCTCGATCAGCGCGGCCCCGTGATGGGGATAGACCACGGTGTCGCCAACCTTGAACGTCATGTGACAGGTACCCCTTCCGTGGCTATCCAGAGTAACACGGAAACGGCGGCTTCTGAATGGCGTTTTCGCAGGTCAGGGCATATCTCGGGGCTTGACAACAGTAACAGGAACGTGCTTCGGCCAACCGTCGGAACAAGGTATTCGCAGGTCGGAGCCGCTCTCCGGCCCGACTGAAACGTGCACGTCACGCCCGCCCGACGCCCCCGCCAGGCGGCCGAACGTCCCCATATGTCCGGATCCAAACGCTCGACTTCCGCTACTCCGTTCGGCGCGCGTCGGCCGGTACGAGACGTTTCCGGAATTGATCACGACACTCCCGGAGCGACCCTCCGGTGATCAATTTCCAGGTCGGCCGCGCATTCCTTCACGTAAATTTCGCGAAGGCTTATGTGAATGCCGTACGAGCGCCGGACGCGCCCGAACAGGGAGGCTCTCCGTACCCCCTGCTGAGGGAAGCCGGGCGGTCGCGGGGGAGGGTCGGGTGCGGGAGGCGGGGAACGGCTCGGTAACCTAAGGCCGCTGACAGCCACTGAGGGCGGCTTTACCAGGAAAGCCGCCCCTGCGTTCAAGGAGTTGCCGCCGCCGTGAGCAGCAGCCTTCGACGCGGCGCCCTCGCCGCCTCCGCCATCGCGTTCTCGATCGCCTCGCTCGCCGCCTGCGGCGCCGGCAACAACTCGCAGACCCTGCAGATCGTGCCGGACAACGCGGCCACCAGCGTCGGCGACATCAAGATCCAGAACGCGCTGGTGATCACCCAGGCCGACCGGGAGGCCACCGGCCCCGCCGTCGTCTCCGCCACCGTCTTCAACTCCAGCGACCGCGCCCAGACGCTGGAGTCCATCACCCTCGACGGCGCCCAGCAGGTCACGCTCTCCCCCGCGTCGGGCAAGGGCGCGCTGAGCATCCCGGCGGGCGGCTCCGTCGTCATCGGCGGCAAGGGGAACGCCTCGGCGGTCCTGCAGAACGCCGAGTCCCTCACCGACGGTGACGCCCACAAGGTCACCTTCGCCTTCAGCGAGACCGGGGACGTGAGCCTCCAGGCGTTCATCGTCCCGGCCGAGGGCTTCTACGCCTCCTGGGGCCCGAGCGGCTCCCCGGCGGCCGGCGCGTCGCCGTCCCCTTCGGCGACCGGTGAGGCCGCTGAGGGTGGCGAGGCCGGGGAGGCCGGGGACGAGGGCGCGACAGGCGCTCCGGAGGGCTCGGCGTCCGACGCCGCCGACACGCCGACCGACGCGGCGTCCGGTTCGGCGTCCGGGTCCGCCGAGGGCGACACCGCCGGTCACTGAGGCTCGTCACCGCCACCGGGGGCCGTACCCCCGGTGGTCGTGCGCACCAGGCTCGTACGCAGAAGGGCGGGACCTCACGAGGAGGTCCCGCCCTTCAGTGCTGGTGCGTGATCGGTTTACGGCTCGAACTTGTAGCCGAGACCGCGGACCGTGACCAGGTAGCGCGGCGCGCCCGGGTCCGGCTCGATCTTGGCGCGCAGGCGCTTGACGTGGACGTCGAGGGTCTTGGTGTCACCGACGTAGTCGGCGCCCCAGACGCGGTCGATGAGCTGCATCCGGGTCAGCACACGGCCCGCGTTGCGCAGCAGCATCTCCAGGAGGTCGAACTCCTTCAGCGGCAGGTCGACCTTGGAGCCGGCGACCGTGACCACGTGGCGGTCGACGTCCATACGGACGGGACCGGCCTCGAGGGCCGCCGGGGCCACCTCCTCCGGCTCGCCGCGGCGGCGCAGGACGGCCCGGATACGGGCGACCAGCTCGCGCGAGGAGAACGGCTTGGTGACGTAGTCGTCGGCTCCTATTTCCAGCCCGACAACCTTGTCGATCTCGCTGTCCTTGGCGGTCACCATGATGACCGGGACATTGGAACGGCCGCGCAGCTGGCGGCAGACCTCGGTGCCGGGCAGGCCGGGCAGCATCAGGTCGAGGAGGACGAGGTCGGCGCCGTTGCGCTCGAACTCGTCGAGTCCGTCGGGCCCCGTGGTCGCGACGGCGACCTCGAAGCCCTCCTTGCGGAGCATGTACGACAGGGCGTCGGAGAAGGACTCCTCGTCCTCGACGACGAGCACACGGGTCACGGAAGGACCTCCGGGGCGGGAAGCGGTTCGTACGGTGGTCTTGCGGGGGACGTATCGGCGGACCGCCCGGCCTCGTCGTCGAGGGCGGGGTGCTGGTGCGCCCGGTCGCGGGCCAGACCCGCCTCCGGCAGCCGCAGCGTAAAGGTGGAGCCCTGTCCCTCGGAGCTCCACACCGTGACCTCCCCGCCGTGCGAGGCGGCCACGTGCTTGACGATGGCGAGCCCGAGTCCCGTGCCGCCGGTGGCACGGGAGCGGGCGGGGTCGACGCGGTAGAAGCGCTCGAAGATGCGCTCCTTGTCCTTGTCGGAGATGCCGATGCCCTGATCGGTCACGGCGACCTCGATGGTCTCCCCGCCGGAGCCGCTGACCCGGCGGGCGGCGATGCCGACGCGGGTGCGGGCGGGGGAGTAGTTGACGGCGTTCTCCACCAGGTTGCCGAGAGCCGCGGCCAGCTGGCTGCGGTTGCCCCAGACGTGCAGGTCGGCGGTGCCGCCGGCGGCCATCGTGATCTGCTTGGTGCCCGCCTGGTGCCGGCACCGGTCGATGGCCTCGGCGACCAGTTCGTCCACCCGGACCGGCTCGGCGTCCTCCAGCGGGTCGTCGTTCTGGACCCGGGAGAGGTCGATGAGCTCCTGCACCAGGTTGGTCAGCCGGGTCGCCTCGATCTGCATCCGGCCCGCGAAGCGCTCCACCGCCTCCGGGTCGTCCGAGGCGTCCATCACGGCCTCGGAGAGGAGGGAGAGCGCGCCGACGGGGGTCTTGAGCTCGTGGCTGACATTCGCGACGAAGTCGCGCCGCACCGCCTCTATCCTGCGGGCCTCGGTGAGGTCCTCGACCAGCAGCAGCACCAGGCGGGAACCGAGGGGGGCGACCCGGGCGGAGACGGCGAGCGCCTCGCCGCGGCCGGAGCCCCGCCGGGGCAGGTCCAGCTCGACCTGGCGTATCTCTCCGTCGCGCCGGGTGTCGCGGGCCATCTGGAGCATGGGGTCGACCGCGAGCTTGCCGCCGCGCACCAGTCCGAGGGCGTAGGCGGCGGAGCTGGCCTTGACCACCGCGTCGGCCTCGTCGAGGACGACGGCCGAGGAGCGCAGCACGGACAGCACCGTGTCCACACCGGGTGGCAGCACGGGGTCGGTGTGCAGGGAGGTTCGTGTGGGGCGTTTCAGGTCGCGTTCGCTCCAGCGGAACGCCAGCATGGCGATGACACCGGTGAGCACACCGGCGATCGCTGCCGCTGCGGCGACCGCCGCGTTCACGTCCATGCACCCAGGTTAGGCATGCGCTACCCCTTACCCACAGCCGTCCGAGTGGGACCTCGAACACTCGTCGCCCAGAGTTCACCTTGGAGCCAGTGTTGATTCATTTGGGGTGGCCGAAACGGACGCGTAGGGAACGGAACGTGGGAGCGTGGGGTTCGCACCACCGGTTCACGACGGGGTCCCGGCACAACCGGCACTTCGGACGGGGTATCGGCATGCCCGGCACTTCGGACGGAGTTCCGGTACGACCGGCACTTCGGCAGGCCCCCATGAATCCCCCAGGACATCGCACGAGAGGGAAACCTGATGCGGGACGCGTACCACGAGGAACTTGACTCGATCGGCGACGGCCTGGTCGAGATGGCCCGGCTGGTCGGGTCGGCGATCGGACGCGCCACGACGGCCATGCTCGACGCCGACCTGAAGCTGGCCGAAAGCGTCATCGAGGGTGACAAGAAGGTCGACGACCTGCAGCACGACCTGGAGGCCCGGGCGATAGCCCTGCTGGCCCGCCAGCAGCCGGTGGCGACGGACCTGCGGATAGTGGTCACGTCGCTGCGGATGAGCGCGGACCTGGAGCGCTCCGGCGACCTCGCCCAGCACGTCGCCAAGCTCGCCCGGCTGCGCTTCCCCGAGCGCGCGGTCCCGCAGGACCTGCACGCGACGCTCCTGGAGATGGGCCAGCTCGCGCAGCGCCTGATGGCGAAGACGGCCGAGGTCATCATCACCAAGGACATCGACCTGGCGATGCAGCTGGAGCAGGACGACGACGAGATGGACCAGCTGCACCGCACGCTCTTCCAGCACCTGATGGACGACCGCTGGAAGCACGGCATCGAGACGGCGGTCGACGTGACGCTGCTCGGCCGCTACTACGAGCGGTTCGCGGACCACGCGGTGGCGGTGGCCAAGCGTGTGGTGTTCCTGGTGACGGGCGAGCACGCGGACGACCTCCAGGCGGACGTCGTGCCGGGGGTGGAGGGGGCCTGAAGGCGGGGCGGAGGAGCCTGAAAGGGGCTTCCGAGGTTCGTCAGGGGCGCGTTTCCGCCTCCGTGCGCCGTTGATGCGCCCGGAGAAGCGGGCATGGAATGAGCACAGGCACAGTGCCTTGAGGAGGGACCCATGGCTGAATCCCCCAGCACGCCCCGTACGACCACGCCCGACCCCACGCAGGAACGCCCCACCGAGCAGCCCGCCGACATCAGGAGCCTGAACCTGATCGGCGCGTGCGGCTGCGGCTCGGGGTGCACGTGCGGTTGCCAGCAGGGCAATCCTTGCCAGTGCGGCTGAAGCCGTACTTGGAGTTCTCACGACGGTGAAGGGCCCCCGGCGAGAGTGCCGGGGGCCCTTCGCGTGGGTGAGGAGGGGTGGTGCGGGCCCGTGAGGGTCGCCGCGGCCCGGCATACGGCGCAGCATGGAAGAGGAAGCGACCGACGGGGCAGCAGGGAAGGAGGTGCGAGGCCATGGCCCAGTTCATGGACGTCCACCGCGGGATGCGGGGCATCACGGCGGACCAGCTCCACGAGGCCCACCAGGCCGACCTCGCCATCGAGAGCGAAGAGGGCGTGCACTTCAAGCAGGCCTGGGCGGATCCGGACTCCGGGATCGTGTACTGCCTCTCCGAGGCACCGTCGGCGGAGGCGGTCCAGCGGATCCACGAGCGGGCGGGGCACAAGGCGGACGAGGTGCATGCGGTGCCGCTGACGGCCTGACGTCTCGTCCTCCTGCGCCGCCTGCGCCGCCTGCGCCGCCTGCGCCGGAACGAGCTCCCGACCGCGATCCGCAGGACGGGAGCTCGGAAGGCCCGGTCATGGACGGCGAGTTGCTCCTTACGCACGCCCTTGCGCGCGGCCAACGCGACGCTCCCTCTGATCATCCCGGTCCGCGTGGCGGGTATCGCGCTCAGTCAGGTGTCGCTCGACGGACGGGCGGCCGGCTTGCTGATGGTCCGATGCGCCCGCCGCCCCGCTCACCTGCGTAGCCCGTACCGGGCTGAACGCCCGTGCCGCAAGCGGAAGCGTACGACGCTGCGGTCGCTCGCTTCGGCCGTGTGAGGAAGCTCTTCGGCAGCGCGACGGCGACGGAGAACGCGTCCGCTGAGGCCCAGCCGAGCAGGACCACGCGCTCACCATCCCGTACGCCGAGAACGGCCTCCATCCCAAAGACAACTCACCCCCGGCACACCCGTGTTCGCCGCGTGGGGCTGTCACAAGCGAGGAGGCCGTCTTGTCCTCACGGCGGACAGTCTCTGCTGGGAGGAATACATGAACGCTGAGCATGCGCACCTGCCCCCGGGCGTTGAGGTGATCACAACCTTGCCGGACGCGGCGGCCGGCATCCCGGCCGGCGCCGAGGCCAGGACCATCCGGGTCACCCTGTCGCCCGGCGACCCTGGCGCGCCGCCGCACCGCCACCCCGGGGCGATCTTCGGCTACGTGACCCAGGGCGAGATCCTCTTCGAGCTGGAGGGGCAGCCGCCCCGGGTGCTCAAGGCCGGTGACGCCATGTTCGAGCCCGGGGGCGACGTGATCCACTATCAGGGCGCCAACAACCTTCCGGACGCACAGTCGCAGCTGGTGGTGACCATGTTCGCGCCGCCCGGCACCCCGATCCTGACCGTGGTCAGCGCGGAGGAGCTGGCCGAACGGAAGCACCTGCGGGCTCCCCAGCCGTGATGACCACCACTTGACGCGCGTACCGGCGTGCGCCCGTCGGGCTACGCCGGTATCCGCGACGGTCGGCAGGCGGAGTTCGCCGTCGAAGTCCGCGACACGGGAAAATCCCCGTGTGTCACCTGGCCGACCGGCCGGGGACCAGCAGGCACAACGTCACCGTGCGCGTGCTGGGCCGCTCTCAGCCCGGCATCCTGTTCGGCCATGACTTCCTGGAATGCGAGATCGTCGTCGCCGCGGAGTCCCGCAATGCCGCGTTTCCGGTGACGCTCCTCCCTGAGGATCTGGAGGAGTGGGAGGACACCTTGGCGACCCTGGAGTCCGGGCGGTTCGCCATGTGGCTGGACTCCGGGCGGACGCCGTCCTTGGAGTTCGAGTTCGACACCCGCGAGCGGATGTCGGTGTCCGTGCACGACGGGCCCACGTCGGGGGACACCGTCACCGTCCCTTTGCTCACGCTGCCGCCAGGATGGGCGGGCGAGCAGCGGGCCTTGCTCGCCCGCGCACGGGACGCCTACCCCCAAGAGGTCATCGAGACATCTCCCGGCGCCTACGTCTGGCGGCGCACCACCAGCGACACCTGACGGCCCGCTCGGGCAGCGGACGGCCGTAGGCACACCAAGAAGCCCCCTACTCGAAGTAAAACGTCAGGTAGAGGGCTGCTCGCGGGCGCTTACTTCTTCTTGCCCTGGGTCTCGCCAGAGATCTTGGTGACCTGCTGCTTCCCAGCTCAGGGGCGGTGGACTCGTGCGCCTGGTCGTCGACGTTGGTCGTCGTTGGCCGCTGTTGAGCAACCTCGGACGGCCCAGGGACGGCCCAGCTTTGGCCCGCTTGACTGACGGCCGACGCCTTCGACGCGCCCCGTCTGAACCTCAGCCGACGACAGTCAGCCACGACGGCGGGTGCGCCGACCGACTACGCACGCGTATGCATCGCTCCGCCCCCGCGGGCCTCGGCCACGCCTTCGGTGCCGTCGACCGGAGCAAGCCGTGAGGGCCGGCCCGTGACGACAGGGCCCTCGGCGTGTTGCCGCCAAGGGGCTCGCATACCTTCACGTCATGGACTTCAACATCACCGCGGGGGAGGAAGCCGTCGTGTTCCACGTGGCGAGCCTCGTCCAGGATGGCCTCTCCCCCACGGATGACGACTTGGCGGAGGAGTTGGGTGACGAGGTTCGCCCAGTGCTGCAATCGCTCCTGGGCAAAGGTTGGCTTGTGGTTGACGAGGATCGTGAGCTGGCCTTGTCCACGATCGCGCGGCACGTCATGTCCAGCCGCAGGGATGTCGAGGGGCCGCAGGCGTCCCAATAGATATGAGCTGTCCAAACCGCTGAGCTATCAGCTTGGGAAGCTGCGATCATTAGCGAGCCGTGCGTACGCTGACCCGGGCAGACGGTCTGGGTGTTGCCCCGCCAGACTCAGCGGCTTTCACCGTGGTTCCCCGCTGTTCCCCGCTCGATCTGGTGCGGTTGTGGTGCAGCGCTGCGACTTGGCCTCACTGCCCCCGGACGGTTGCTCATTGGATGTCAGAGGGCTGCCAACCCGGAGGTGTCTTCGGAAGCCCGATTAGGACGTCCATGTTCAGATGTTCCTTGAGTAGCGCCTTGAGATTGCGCCCGTTGATGAGCTGCATCCGGCCGTTTCGGTGAGCGAAGTCAGCGCTTGCCTTGCCAAACCAAGACGTCGTTACCAGGACTCCGCGACTAGCAGCCTTGTCGTGCATCACCCCCGCCAATGCCCGAACCGTCTCAACGGGCACTGCGTTTTTCGACCTCTTCGCCTGGATGGCGAAGACAGTTGTCCCGACCGGGTCCCGCTGGACCGCGACGGCGTCCACACCGTCATCTCGCGAGCCCTGAGTACGCCACGTCTCGAAGCCCATCGCTTCGAACAGTTCGCGTACCAGCCGCTCAAACGCATAGGGGTCCATCTGCAGGAGGTCGGGTCGGCTGTCGAGTCCTGACACGGCGCCGACATCCGCCGTGATGCGGTATCGCGACAGGTCGATCTCAACGACTGGGGGCACTGCCTCCAGATCGTGCGGATGGCGGGAGACGACAGCGCCGAGGTACTTCAGGCTCTCCTGCGCATCGAGCTCGGGCTCGTCCAATACGAGCTCGTCGAAGTGCTCACGCTGGGCGACCACGCTCACCAGGCAAGGTCGCACCGGCCGCCCGGTTGCGCGATCCTTCGCACTCACATGCCCGTTGAACACCACCGTTGTGACGAGATCAGGCGGGGTGGTGGAGAATGCCTCGTCCAGTGCCCGCAGGGCAAGACGGGCAACCAAAGTGCGGTAGACCTTCTTCGTCTCGGCCTCTTTCTGCGGCTGAGTGACGATCTCAGTCCGCTGGGCCACAACTCTGTACGCCACCACGGCCGGCACTACTTCAAGCTGAGGAAGCTCCACCTCTATGAGGAGCTGCTGAGCCTCAGGTACGTACGCCGCTCCCGCATCGACACGGCACCCTTTGGGCAGGGAAGAGCCACGCAGCACTTCCTCCACAGCGTCTGCAACGCCCTGCGGGCCCTGCTTGGCGAGTGCCTGCTCGACATAGGGGTGCCAGCTCTTCAGGTTCCTGGGCCGGCCCGTCAGCACCGCCTGTAGCTCCGCCAGGCGCTCTTGGGCCTGGCGGGTGCGTTTCTCGGCATCGGTCTTCAGCTCCAGCAAGCGCGTTTCTCGCGCCTGCTTCTGGCGCTCCTTCTCCACACGAGCCTGCTCCCGCTCGCGCTGCTCAGCAGCGCGCTGCCGTTCGGCCTGGCGCTTGGCCAACTCACGCTCGATACGGGCGACCTCACGCTCCTGTGCAGCCTGCTCCCGCTCCAGATGCTTCTGTCCTGCGGCCACAAGACGGGCGCGCTCGGCTTCGGCTTTGGCGGCTTCCCGTTTCTGACTGCGCCGACGCTCCTCAGCGGCTTTCGCGGCCGCCCGCTCCTTCTGCTGAGCACGCTTCAACTCGGCAGCCTTGGCCTGCTGCTTCGCTTTGTATGCCTCAGCGAGCACCTGCATCACTGAGTTACGGCGCGCCACGAGTCCCCCACCTGTCTCCCGCCACCCTCGAAAGCCGAGCTGTGCCTCGCCAGGGCACGGCCAAGCGATACCCAGATCTGCAGAGCGAGAATCGTGGCGCTGCCAGGCGCGGCCTGACCACTGCAAGGTCATGAGCTTGGGAAGCTAAGGGGATCTGGGGCTTGCTCCGTGGCTGACCTGCGGCGGAGTGATGTCGGCGTCTAGTGGGGGGCGACTGGTTCCCCGGTGTTCCCCGAGGTTCCCCGCACGATCTGGCGCGGGTCTGGCACGGCCTCCTCAACCCTCGGCTGGGTGGTCGTCGACGCCTACCGGGCTGATCGATCGGCCATTCAGCGAGCCGAGCTACCAGCCCCGCCGAGCGGTGGTCGCAAGGTGGCCGCTATGTCTGACGCCGTCGTGAGGATGCGGCCAAGGCTGGCCAGGATGTAGCAGTTTCTGGACAGAGAGCGTGGCTCGTGCAACGGCGACGGCTGACCGATCGCAATCTGCATTGATGCCACCAAACTATGCCGTGAGGCGCTATCGTCATTGTGATGCGTGCCTCAGGGCGATACCGGATAGTCCTCCGGTCTAAGAGAATGGCGCTAACGTGAGTTACTCATGGCCGCACAGCGGAATTTCCAAGGTTGAGGTCGTCGATCTGTTTGGTCGATATGACTATTCGATCAGCTTCGCCCGACCGGGGGAGTCCGAACCTTCGGAAAGGGAAAAGGTCTCTCTGCTCTACGGAGATAACGGGAACGGGAAGACCACCATTCTCAATCTCATTTTTAACCTACTTTCCAGTTCCCCTAATCAAGGACATCGCACGGCCATCGTGAATGCGCCCTTCAAGCTTTTCCGGGTGACCCTCATGAATGGCCATGAGATTACGGCAATCAAAGAGAACGTCAACCCCTCCGGCTGCACCGTAATGGTGCACTTCGGAGGTGAAAAAATCCTAGAAGAAGTCTACGAAGTGGATCCTCAGGGAAAAATTCCGCGTCGGTCTTCCCTGGAGCTGGACGCCATCACATCTAGGTTGGGGCGCCTGTCGGCAGACGAGTTTTCTCGTATGACCCCCAGGGAAATTGCAAGACTTGCGGATCTTAGCCGTGAGGACCGCTACGTCAACTACCTCGCGGAAATCAACATTGCTCCACACTTCCTCGCAGATGACCGAAGGATGCACGGAGACGATATTGAAGATCCCGGCATTGATGGTGATCAGGTATTGGATGCGCGAAGGGTTCGTCGAGCTCGTGGGACATCCCTGTCTGTTGAGCTGGATAGTGCAATCAAGCGCGTGAATGAGCTTTTCCGTCAGCTCGTAATTAGCGGGAATGCCAGCGGTTCACGGAGTACTGACAATGTATATCTCGATCTATTGCGCAGAATCGCTAACGTAGGTAGCTCGCCAACCGAAAAGGACGAAATTAGAGATAACCTGAGGCGCCGACTTGTGGGCCTTGCTGAGCGAACCTCACGCTTCAACGAATTCGGGTTGGCTGCACCGCTTGATGCCGTCACATTCTCGGGGGTGTTGGAGAGGATCCCCCTAGACCGTTTGGAGATTGCTGAGGACGTTCTGGGGCCCTACCTGGACGCGCAAGACGCGCGTCTGGATGCCCTGAACGAGGCTGAGACTCTGATTCGCACGCTTGTTAAACAAGTAAACACATTCTTCACGGATAAAGAAGTAAGGTTCACTGTACGAAACGGAATACAGATTGACGCCGGGGGCGACGAACCACTGCCTCCCGGAAAGCTATCATCGGGTGAGCGTCAAATCCTCCTCCTTCTTGTAAACACGATTCAAGCCCGGCATGGGACTCGGCTCTTTTTGATCGACGAGCCGGAGATCAGTCTGAACGTAAAATGGCAGCGTAAGCTGATCACCGCACTTCTGGCCTGCGCCGAGAAAAGCAATGTCCAATTTGTTATTGCAACACACTCTATCGAGATTATCACCGGAAACACGGATAGACTTGCTCGCTTGACTGCGCTGGGGGATAAGTGACTGACGCTAATCGGTATCGCCCTGAGGCGTTGGCTACGCTCTACGAACTTGAGCCGGACATTCGCGATGTGATTGTGGAAGGCCAAGTCGATGCCCATTTTTATCGCTGGTTCTTGGATTGCGCGGGTGTCGGCGATGACGTTCAGGTCTTTTCGGTGAAAGATCGCGTTATCGTTGACGCCTCCACGATAACGGAGCACGGAAATCTAATTGGCGAGCGCGGGCGTGTAATAACAGTAGCCCAAATTGTGAATGATATGGCCCCGGATCAGCGCAGCGGGATCTTCATTGCAGATGCAGACTATGGACCTGTAGGTCAGGACAGCTTCCCTCGGCTGAATTGCCTGATGTACACCGATTATGGATCTCTGGAGATTTACGCCTTCAATGTCAGGACTATAGAAAAGGTCCTCAGAGTCATATTGAGGGCGCCTAGAGCCCTGGAAGCATCGGCTGTGTTGGCGGCAATATCTGACGCTCTCAGGTCACTGTTCTATGCGCGACTGGTCATGAGATGCGCACCCGGTGGTGCCCCGCTAGTCAAGAAGTACGCCGAATGTTGCGCTGTCTCTAATGGCGTGCTCGTGCTGGATTATGAGAGCCTGCTGCGCAATTCATTTTCGAGCGTACGGAAAGCGGAGCGTGATGGATGGAATGAGGAGCGACTCTATAAGCTTTATCTCGACCTCATAAAGGAAGGTGCCTCTGATGATGTCAGAAAAGAAATGTCGGGGCATGATGTCAGTGCACTCTTGATTCGATACTTGAAGATCGCAGCTCCACAGGTATTCCGAGAAGATAGAAAGGGTTTCGAAGATCGCGATACTATGGAACGGGCATTGATGAGTTCCGTTGAGTTCGTTGATGTCGAGAGGGAGCCGCTATTTGTAGAGCTTGTGTCGCGAGTGGTCTGATCAGGTCAATCGAGACTCGAAGGTCGGTGGAGCGGCTTTGGGGTGGCGCTGCTTTGGCGCGAGTGATCATGGCCCCGTAAGCTTCCGGCGCGTCGGGCAGTCTGTGGACCTGCCCCGTAAAGCACGACGTTGGGGCCATGATCTTCGAGGCTCGCGCCAAAGTGGCTCCGTAAAGCCGGGGAGTCGACCGCCCCAGCCACGACGTACCCCTTCTCTGGCATTGGCGGCAGCATGCTTGGAGCGCGGCACGGCCGCCGGCCGGGCTGGAGCGGGGCGGAGACAGGAGCGCAGGCCCGGCCGGGGGCCGGGCCGCGCGCGGGGAGCGGAGCGAGCCGCCTTGAACTCGTAGAGAAAGTTGTAACTCAGTACGTGGTGCGGGGCTGTCCGATCACGGGTGATGCTTGACAGTTCGGTCCCAGCTGATGGTTGACACCGCCTACCTCTGCTCGTCCCTTTCGGCACGGAACTCATCGAGCAGCTCGAAGAACAACTCGATTGCAGACCTGCCAGAGGCTTCCGCCTCGCGCTCGATCACGGTTGACCAGCCCAGCGAGGTCTGTTCGCCCATCCGCCTGGCCAACCACGCGTCGAACGCACTCTGAGCCCCCGGGTTGCAGAAGTCGAACGACTCCTCGGCGCCATGCACCGCCAAGGCCACCCGGTATCCGAACAGCATGGAGTCCAGATGCTGCAGAGACCTGTCTCGCACCCACATGCCGGGGCGCAGTCGCACCTCCTCCAGGAGGTCGTACACATCGCGCATCTCGGCGGGTTGTTTGGGTGCGCGCCTGGCCATCTCCGCCTCTGTCATGCGGGAACCCTACTGTCGCTTCGAGAGCCACCGACTGGGCCGGGTCCTGCGAACGGTGAAGACGAAGCAACCTTGAAGCAAGAGATCATTTAGGCCCACCGTTAAGCATCACCCAGGACCAAGGTGTCGAGCATCAACTAGGACCAGACAGCGTGGTGCCGGGCTTGAAGTCATCAGCGCACGCGGGGAGTTTGCTTAGTTCGCGGTGTGCGAGCGGTAGGAAGAGTGCTGGGCGGATCGTCCATGTGATCCGGGTGCTGGCGTGCGTGATCGTCACCGTGCAGGGTTTGGAGCGCATGAGGGCCCTGCGGGTCTCGGTGCGTCCTTCGTACAGCCAGGTCCATGCCTCGTCGCAGGCCTCGGAGTCCAGGGCCGGCGTGATGGTCCTGAGCGCGACGGCTACCCATCTGTCTGCCTGTGGAGCGGAGTAGGCGTCGAATGATGCGTGCAGCATGGGGCGTTCGGCGGCGGTCGTGAGGTCTTCGGTCCAGCACTCGCACCAGAAGCCGTGGCGAAGTCCGGTCATGAGGGCACTCCCGTCGCTCCCGTCGGCGAGGCCGTCAGCACGTATCGCACGCTCTCGTCGTACAGGGTGAGTTGGTAGGCGCTGCCTGACGTCAGGTAGGCGAGGGCGCTTTCATGTTCCGCCTCGTCTGTCAGCCAGTAGCGGCCCGGATGGGCGTACGCCGTGTCGAGCTGGTCGACGACGTGGCCCGCCCGGTCGCGGATCCATCGCAGGGCGAGGCGGGGGCTTGTTGCCTGGTGGAATCCGAGGTTGATCGAGTCGGGCGTGTGCCACGGGTATGCGGCTGCCTGGCATGCGTACCAGGTGACGTGTCCCGTCACGGGTAAGCGCTCGGAGTTGGCCGGCGCCCTCATGGGGTGCTCTCCGGGCGGGGCGCGGTGAAGAGCTCCGCCGTGACCGTGTAGCCGGTGCCGTGGCTGTTGTGGATGACGACTCGGTGGGCGAGGGCGGTGACCATGCCGAGTCCGCGGCCGTGTTCGGCGTGCTGGTCCTGGTGCTCGGCCTTGGGGGCCGTGCCGGTGCCGCCGTCGTCCGTGACCGAGAGGGCGATCACCCGGGGGGATACGGCTAAGGCTAGGTGGAAGCTGCCGGACTCCGTCCCGCTGGCGGTGTGGAGGATCGCGTTCGCGCTCAGTTCGCTCACGATCAGTTCGGCGTCGTCGGCCAGGGGCGATCCCCGCAGGATGTCGCGGGTCCAGCGGCGGGCCCGGCTCACCTCTTCCGGGAATCCTGGGCAAGACAGTCCCCACACCCGGGCGGTGCTCGTATACTCGTGCATACAAGTTCCTTCGTGCTGGTAGGCCGCCATGTGCAGCGGGTTCGGGTTAGACGAGTTTCACGCCGTCGTGGGCGCGGATGGCCGGCGGGGATGCCGCGTCGAGTGCGTCCAGGACGCGGATCGCGTAGGCCTCGTCGGCGAGTTCGATGACCTCTTCTCGGGTGGCCCAGCGCAGTGCGCGGGTCTCGTCCCCGGTGGTGGGCGTACCGTCGGCGGCTTCGCAGCGGAAGACCAGCGAGACGATCAGGCCCTTCATGTTCTTGTAGACGCCGGTCAGGGTCGCGGGAAGCGCGATTTTGATGCCGGTCTCTTCGAGGACTTCGCGCTGAAGGGCTTCCGGGATGGTTTCCTCGCGTTCGAGGACTCCGCCCGGCGGCTCCCAGTGTCCGTTGTCCCGGCGCTTGATCAAGAGGGCGCGGTCCTCGGCGTCGACGATCACTCCGGCGACGCTCACGGAATGCGGACGGTGGGTGCTCACGTTCCTCGGCCCTCTCGGCTGGCTAGGCTCTCCACCGTAGCAACAAAGCTCGCCCACTCGTCTAGATACCTAAAGGAGTACACGTGGCCTCTCTTTCTTCCGGCCTCCTCGGTGATCTCGACCCCACGAGCGATCGTGCGGTTTTCCGGCAGATCGCCGACCAGCTGCGCGAGGCGATCGACCGTGGGCGATTCCGGGAGGGCGAAAAGCTGCCCTCCGAGGCTGAGCTCGTCGACCACTACGGGGTTTCCCGTATGACGGTCCGCAACTCCTTCTCCATCCTCCAGGGCGAGGGCCTGGTGCACGCCGAGCACGGCAAGGGCGTTTTCGTGCGACCACGGCCACCAGTGCGGCGGCTCGCCTCGGACCGGTTCGCCCGGCGTCACCGCGAGCAGGGTAAGTCGGCGTTCATCGTGGAGGCCGACGCGGCCGGCAGTCACCCGCAGGTCGACAGCCTGGAGGTCAAGGAAGAGAAGGCCAGTCAGGACGTCTCCACCCGGCTCGGCTCCGTGCGTCGGGTACTCGCTCGGCGTCGCCGGTACCTGCTGGACGGCCGGCCCGTGGAGTTCGCCACCTCGTACCTGCCGCTCGACATCGCACGCGGTACGCCGATCGCCGAACCGAACCCCGGACCCGGCGGCATCTATGCCCGACTGGAGGAGCTCGGCCACCGCCTGGACCACTTCGAGGAGGAGATCCGGGCCCGGATGCCCTCGCCCACAGAGGTGAAGACGCTGCGGCTCGCCGCGGGTGTGCCTGTCATCCACCTCATCCGGACCGCCTTCGACACCGAGGGGCGGGCCGTGGAGGTCTGCGACACGGTCATGGCGGCTGACGCCTACGTGCTGTCCTACCAGCTCCCGGCCACGTGATCGCGTGACCGACGGTGGTGCGCGGGGACACTTCTCCGAACTCGTACACCCCGACAGGCATACTCGTATAGACGAGTGGGCAAGTGGTGTGGCAAGGTGGTTGTCGTTCCCGAGAGATCGGGTTCGAAGGCTGCATCTTGTATAGACGAGTAGATGGGAAGAATCTTGCGCACCATTCGTGTCGAGACCTCGGCTGCGACGATCCTGCTCACCGAGGCTCCCGAGCCCAAGGTCCGTGACCGGCAGACGGGCGAGATCGCCAAGGACGCCGTGAGCGGTGAGGCGCTGATGACGATCGGCGTCGTCCACATCGAGGACGGAGAGTCTTCGCTCATCAAGGTCACCGTCCCGGAGAGCGGCGTTTCGGAGGGGCTGACCCTGGGGGCGCCGGTCTCGCTGCCGGGGCTGGTCGCCCGGCCCTGGGAGAGCGTGTTCGGAGGGCAGCAGCGGCACGGCATCGCGTTCCGTGCCGCCGCTGTGACTCCGGCCGCCTTCCCGGCCGCTGTGGGGGCCTCCGCCTGATGACCGACCTGACGACGCTCCTGGAGGTGGGTGGTCCTGTCGCCGCACTCGGCGGCGGGGCCGCCTACGCCCGGGCCAAACACCCCGGTCTGTACTGGTCAGCCGTCGGACTCCCCATATCCACCGCCCGGTTACTCGGCTCCTACGGCTCCATCATGGAGGCCTGCGGGCTCACCGTGACGCCGTCCCGGCTACGGATGCTCGCGGTCAAGGCGACCACCCGCCGCGAGGTGCGGCCCGTACCGCCCCGCCGGGGCATCATCCGGCCCACCTCGACCGGTCTCCGGATACGCCTGCGGCTCGCCCCGGGCCAGGAACCCGCCGACGTGGCGGCTTCGGCGGAACGACTTCGCCACGCATGGGGCGTGCACGCCGTGTACGTCTCCACCATCAAGCCCGGTGTGGTTGAACTGCGGCTCGTCGGCTTCGACGTGCTGCGGCAAGTACGCATGCCCCGCAAAGTCGACGCCGGATTCCTCAAGGTGCCGGTGGCACTGAGGGAGGACGCCACGCCCTTCGTACGCGACTACCGCACCATTCCTCACCAACTCACCCTCGGCGCCACTCTGTCGGGCAAATCCATGTACCTGCGCCACCTGATCACAGGGCTCGCCCCTCACCCCGTCGCCCTCGTCGGGATCGACTGCAAGCGCGGTGTGGAACTGGCGCCCTTCGCCGCCCGGCTCTCCGCCCTGGCCACCGATCCGGAGCAGGCGGCCGAGCTGCTGCCTGTTCTTGTGAAGGAGATGGAAGACCGCTACGACCTGATCAAGGCCCGTCAGGGCATCGCCCCGAACACCCCGGACGAGGAAATCACCTCCGACATCTGGGGCCTGCCCGAGAGCGAACGGCCCGTTCCCCTCGTCCTGTTCGTGGACGAGGTGGCCGAACTCTTCCTCGTCGCGACGAAGAAGGACGAGGAACGGCGCGACCAGATGGTCACTCAGCTCATCCGGCTCGCCCAGCTCGGCCGCGCGGCCGGCATCTACCTGGAGGTCTGCGGCCAGCGCTTCGGTGCCGAGCTGGGTAAGGGCGCCACCATGCTCCGGGCCCAGTTGACCGGCCGAGTCTGCCACCGCGTGAACGACGAAGCCTCCGCCAAAATGGCGCTCGGCGACATCGCTCCCGAAGCGGTTCTCGCGGCCTGCGCCATCGCGCCCGAGCGTCCCGGCCTCGCCGTCGCAGGCGACACCTCCGGTGGCTGGTCCCGCATACGTACCCCGTACCTGTCCCTCGGCGACGCCGCCGCGACCTGCCGGAAGTCGGCGCACCTGGTGCCCGAGCTGCCCGCACTCAAGCCCTTCCAACCCGACGTCCCAGAACAGCCCGCCGAGAGTCCGGCGTCAGACGACTGACCTCGACCTTCCACCCGGTTCGGCGTGACCGCCTCACGCCAAGTCCCTACCCCTGCCATGCCCGAACCCGGAAGGAGCCGCAACATGCGCGCCCACCTGGCCCGCGTCGACGCGGTACTCGTCCAAGCGGTCATCGCCGCCGCGTTGTCCTTCGCGCACCTGCATGACGTCGCCCTGGCGGCCGGACAGGACGGGTGGAAAGCGTGGGCCTACCCCGTCTCCGTCGACCTGCTTCTAGTCGCCGCCTGGCGTCGCCTGCGGTCCGGTGACGCCAAGGCGGCCGGGTGGTGCTGGTTCGTCATCGCCCTCGCCGCCTCCCTCGGCGCGAACGTCGCCACCGCCGGGCTCCTCGACATGAACGACATCCCGGCATGGCTGCGCATCCTCGTCGCGGGCTGGCCCGCGGTCGCCTTCCTCGGCGGCACGCTCCTCGCTCACTCCACCCCGGCCAAGAGCACCCCAGCACACGAGGAGATCGACGAACGCGAACCATCACCCACCACCGCCCCCCAACCGGCCATCGAGCAAGCGGACTCCGCCGACGAGCAACCCGAACCGGAAACGCCCCAGCGGCCCGTCACGCCCGTCCCGGCCGCGCTCATCGCACACGCCCGCAAGGTCGCCGCCGAACACCACACCCGCACCGGAACCCCCATCGACACCCCGACCCTGCGCGCCCGCCTCGGCGTCCCCGCGCCCATGGCCGACGCCATCGCCACCCACCTCTGAAGGGAGCTCCCGTGACCGCCAACCGCCGCTTCCGCTCCGTCACCCGCATCGGCCCCGTTCAGGTCGGCTCGTCGTACGACGGCCGGGGCCGCGAGAAGCACACCGCCGCCTGCACGGCCCCGCGCTGCGGCTTCTCCGCCGACTACGACAGCCGCGCCGCCGCCGAGCTGGCCGCCCGCACCCACCGCTGCCCCGTCCGCTGAAGGGACCCCCAACCCGTGACCGTCAGCCTGCCGCTCGTCCTCGTCCTCGGCTTCTTCGCCTGGGGGGCGGTCAAGTTCCTCGGCGTCCGCACCTGGGTCGTCGTCCTGATCGCTCTCTTCGGCTTCTGGCTCGCGGACACCTTCATGGCTCCCGCCATCGAGTCCGGCACACGCTCCGGCGTGGACATCATCAACGGCTAACATGACTAGACGAGTAGGCAAGGAGAGCTTCGCCGTGTTCCTGCCCCAGTACCCCGACAACCCGACGCCGCCGCCCGCGTACACCCACACCGCGGCCGACCAGACGCCCGCCCGGCGGCCGGCGCCCCAGATCTCCGTCAGCACCGGAGCGGTCGCGGCCGTCCTCGTCGGCGGCGTCGTCCTGACCGCGCTCCTGGCCGCCGTCGCCGTCACGGCCATCTCGGTGGCCGTCGCCGCCGTGGTCCTGCGCTCCCTGATGCGCGACCAGCACCGCCGCTGAGTGAAGCCACCGAACCCCGGGGCGGCATGACACCGCCAAGCATCCGCCGCCCCGGGGCCCACCTCCCGACCAACCAGCCAGAAGGAGACCGCCATCTTCGCCCGCACCACCCCGCCCCCGCTCCCGGAACTGGCCAAGCTCGCCCAGCACGGCACGCTGCCCGGCATAATCGGGCAGCTCTCCGGGCTCGGCGGCTGCACCAACCCGATCCGGCTCGACGGCCACCGCACCGAGTACGGCGTGAACACCCGTACCGGCGAGATCGGCCCCGTCCTCCACCACCTCGACTCCACCACCCTCCCAGCCGGGCAGCTCCTCGTGCGCTGCAACAACCGCCGCACCACCCGTTGCCCGGCCTGCGCGGAGGTCTACCGCCGAGACACCTTTCACCTGATCACCTCGGGCCTGCGCGGCGGCAAGGGCATCCCCGAACAAGTCGGCGTCCACCCCCGCGTGTTCGCCACATTCACCGCACCGAGCTTCGGGCCGGTCCACAACCGCCCCTCCAGCGGACGTCCCTGCCGCTGCGGCACCCATCACGACCAAGACGCCACCGAACTCGGCAGCCCTCTCGACCCCGAGACCTACGACTACGACGCGGCCGTTCTATGGAACGCCCACGCCGGACCCCTCTGGCGGCGCTTCTCGACCTACGTACGCCGGGAGGTCGCCAAGCGAGCGGGCCTGTCTCAGCGGCGCTTCCGCGAACACGCGCGCGTGTCCTTCGCCAAGGTCGCCGAGTACCAGAAGCGCGGCGCCGTCCACTTCCACGCCGTAATCCGCCTCGACGGCCCCAGCGGGGGAGACACCCCGCCCCCGGCCTGGGCGACCGCCGAACTCCTCACCGACGCCATCCGTGCCGCCGCTGCCAACGTCCAGGTCGACGGCCCGGTCATCGAGGGACGCGCCCACACCTTCACCTTCGGCCGCCAGCTCGACATCCGAACCATCCGCTCGGCCGACTTCAACGACGGCCAGGAGCTGACAGAACGGGCCGTCGCCGCGTACATCGCCAAGTACGCCACCAAGGGCGCCGAGACCGCCACGGGAGCTCTCGACCGGCCGCTGAAGTTCGCCGCCGAGCTGGCCCAGCTCGACATCAGCGACCACGCCCGCCGCCTCATCCGAACCGCCTGGACCCTCGGAGCCCGCAAGGACCTCGAACACCTCCGCCTGCGTGCATGGGCCCACATGCTCGGTTTCCGCGGCCACTTCTCCACCAAGTCCCGCCGCTACTCAACCACCCTCGGCGCCCTCCGCGACGCCCGTGCCGAATGGCGCCGCGCCCAAGCCGCAGCCGCCAACGGACCCGAGACGGACACGACATACGTCCTCGCCCACTGGGTCTTCGCCGGTACCGGCCTGTCCAGCGCCGAGGCCTGGCTCGCCGCATCCCTCGAACCCGCCCCCGGCACGGAAGGAGAACCGACCCATGGCTAACCGACGCGTCGCCGCCGTGGCTGCACCACGCGCGTTGCCCGAGCGGTACCTCACGCCGGAGGACCTGGTGGTGATGTTCGAGCTGCCCAGCGTCGAGACGGTCTACCAGTGGCGCCGCAAGCGCACCGGTCCGCGCGGCTTCAGGGTCGGCCGGCACCTGCGCTTCGACCCGGCGGATGTGCGGGCGTGGGTCGACTCCCAGCGTGAAGAGCTGGCCGCCTGATGGCCGGGCACATCCAAGACCGCTGGTACAGAGCCGAGGCTGGACCGGACGGCAAGGCCCGCAAGGTCAAGACGGAGCGGTACGGCACTGGCATGCGCTACCGGGCCCGGTACGTCGGCCCGGACGGTACGGAGAAGTCGAAGAGCTTCCCCGATCGTCAGAAGCGGCTCGCCGAACAGTGGCTCGCCCATACCGAGGCGGACATGGCGCGGGGGCAGTACATAGACCCGCGCGCTGCCCGGATCACGTTCCAGCAGTACGCCGAGGGCTGGGTGACTCACGCGCCGGATCCGAACACCCAGGCTTCGATGGAGTCGCAGCTTCGGCTGCACGCCTTCCCGTACCTGGGGTCACGGCCACTGGGCTCCTTCCAGCCTGCGCACATCCGCGACTGGGTGAGCCAGCTCCAGGAGAACGGCGTCCGTGGTTCGTATGCGCGGACGATCTACTCCAACGTGCGTGCAGCTCTGAGCGCGGCCGTGGACGATGGGCACCTTCCCCGGAATCCGTGCGCTGCTCGCTCGGTCCGTCCACCGACTGTGGACAACAAGCGCGTCGTCCCCTGGACACCGGAACGGGTCTTCGCGGTCCGGGCGGGCATGCCCGAGCGCTACCAAGCCATGGTCGACCTGGGCGGCGGGTGCGGCCTCCGTCAGGGCGAGATCCTCGGCATCGCCGTCGACGCGATCGACTTCGCGTCGCACACGCTCCACGTGGTCCAGCAACTGAAGCTGAGCCGCAGCAAGCCCGTGTTCGCCCCTCCCAAGGGCGGCAAGCTGCGGGATGTCCCACTCCCCCAGCCGGTCGCGGATGCCCTCCGGGCCCACATGACGCGGTTTCCGCCCGTCGAGATCACGTTGCCGTGGAAGGTGGCGGACGGTGCTCCCGTGACCAAGCGGTTGATCTTCACGGGGCCGCGCGGCGGGCATGTATGGCGTACGTCACTCAACGAGGAGGCGTGGAAGCGAGCACTCGTGAGCGCCGGAGTGATCCCGGACCGGAAGCCCGGCCAGCCGTACGCCGAGTCCCGCGAGAACGGCATGCACGCCCTCCGCCACTTCTACGCCTCGGTCCTCCTGGACGCGGGCGAGAACATCAAGGCCCTCGCCGAGTACCTCGGCCACTCGGACCCCGGCCTGACGCTCCGCGTGTACGCGCACCTCATGCCGTCCAGCCAGGAGCGCACCCGAAAAGCCGTGGCTGCGGTCTTCGAGGGCGCATACGCTCCGGGACGCTGAGGCAGGAGGGCGAGATGTCCGACGAGGAGTCCACCGAGTACTACACGCTGCTCTGCGACGACCCGTCCCACGAGGTGGTGCTCGTCGACTGTGGGCCCCGCGAGATGGATGTGATCCTGGCAGTGCGCAAGGTGACCGGGCTGAGCTTGTGGCACAGCCGGGTCCTGGCGCGCCAAGCGCCGGTCACCCTCAAAAGGGGTCTGTCCGCGTACAGGGCCCAGTCAGCTGTCGCTGTGCTCCAGGGCGCCGGCGCCCGAGCAGAGTGGAGACAGGAGCCGGAGCCCCGAGAGCGCACGGCCCCATCGCCCTGACGGCCCGGAGACGGCCCAGAGGCAGCGAAAAGCCCCCTCCCGGTGGAGAACCCGCAGGTAGGGGGCTTATTCGCGCGGGCTTACTTCTTCTTGCCCTGGTTCTTGACCGCCTCGATCGCCGCCGCAGCCGCATCCGCGTCGAGGTACGTGCCCCCGGGGACGACCGGCTTGAAGTCGGTGTCGAGTTCGTAGGACAGGGGGATGCCCGTAGGGATGTTCAGGCCCGCGATGTCGGCGTCCGAGATGCCGTCCAGGTGCTTGACGAGGGCGCGCAGGGAGTTGCCGTGGGCGGCGACCAGGACCGTGCGGCCGGTGAGGAGGTCGGGGACGATGGCGTCGAACCAGTACGGGAGCATGCGGACGACGACGTCCTTCAGGCACTCCGTCTGCGGGCGGATCTCCGGTGGGAGGGTCGCGTACCGCGGGTCGGAGAACTGGGAGTACTCGGCGTCGCGGTCCAGCGCGGGCGGCGGGGTGTCGTAGGAGCGGCGCCACAGCATGAACTGTTCCTCGCCGAACTCGGCGAGCGTCTGCGCCTTGTCCTTGCCCTGCAGGGCGCCGTAGTGGCGCTCGTTCAGGCGCCACGAGCGGTGGACCGGGATCCAGAGGCGGTCGGCGGCCTCCAGCGACAGCTGCGCCGTGCGGATGGCACGCTTCTGGAGGGACGTGTGGACCACGTCGGGCAGCAGGCCGGCGTCCTTGAGCAGCTCACCGCCGCGCGTCGCCTCCTTCTCGCCCTTCGGGGTGAGATTGACGTCCACCCAGCCGGTGAACAGGTTCTTCTCGTTCCACTCGCTCTCGCCGTGGCGGAGGAGGATCAGCTTGTACGGTGCGTCGGCCATGGCTTCGAGCCTACCTAAGCCCCGAGCGGCGTGAGCGGCCCAGGGGCGGCGGCCGAAACGGCCCCCCTGTGGCCTGGAGCACGCACCCGCCGTGTCCACCTTCCGGCTGAATTTTTGGTTAACTCCTAAGCAACCTTCCCCCACAGTCGACTGTCTGGTAATCGCAGGACGGGTGTGGGGGTACACGAAGAGGAGCTCTGAACGTGACCGTGCGTTCCTTTGCGCGGCGGATGAAACCGCGAGTCGAGCGGAAGGCCGCCGAGCGGGTGTGGCAGCTGCGTACCATGCGGCGGCGCCGCAGAGCAGCGGTCGGTGATCCCGTCCTGCGCCCGGTGGCCGTGCGAGGCCAGCAGCTGTACGGCCGGGTCGTGACCCGGTTCACCGCCGCCGAGGCCGCCGCCGCCAACCTCGACCTGGTGGTCTCGGCGCTGGAGCAGGAGGGGATCTCGTACTTCCTCGTGCCGGTCTCCCGGATCCGTCACACCGTGGGTGTGAACGCCGTCGACCGGGAGCGGTTCCTCACCGCCCTGGAGACGCGGCACGCCGGGCAGGCCGTGTTCATCGGCAGGCCGGTCTCCGGTGGCCAGCTCAAGCACCCCGCGATGTTCCTGGACGGCGTGCTGCCGGCCAAGCTGCGCAAGGCTCCCGTGCTGCGGATCGGCGAGAACCACCTCGGGCCCGCCGGCCAGCTGCTCGCCGGGCCCGAGCTGGCCTGCGACGTCGAGTTCTGGGAGGACGGGGCCGAGCTGCTCGCCACCGAGGAGGGGGAGCAGCGGCTGGCGAAGGTGCAGCCGCAGGCCTCCGAGGACGTCTTCCGCGAGTCCCTGATCACACCGCGCAACAACGGCGTCACGGATGTGCTGCCGGCCTCCGAGCAGCAGCCCGCCACCGTGCGGGTCGGCGACCGGGAGCTGCCGAGTTTCGCGCCGCTCACCCTGCCGACCGTGAACCGCGTCACGTTCCCGGTGGACGTCGTCTACACCTGGGTGGACGGCGAGCAGCCGGAGATGCGGGCCAAGCGGGCTCAGTACCAGGAGCGCGGCACGGCCGAGATCCTGGACAAGGAGACCAACGCCTCCCGCTACACCAGCCATGACGAACTGAAGTACTCGCTGCGCTCGCTGGCGATGTACGCGGACTTCGTCCGGCACATCTACATCGTCACCGACGGCCAGAAGCCGCACTGGCTCGACGACTCGGCCGAGGGCATCACGGTCGTCGACCACCGCGACATCTTCCCCGAGGACGTCCTGCCGGTCTTCAACTCGCACGCGATCGAGACGCGGCTGCACCACATCCCGGGGCTCTCGGAGCACTACCTGTACTTCAACGACGACGTGTTCGTCGGCCGCCGGATCACCCCGGAGCACTTCTTCCACGGCAGCGGCCTGATGAAGATCCCGGTGTCCCCGCTGAAGATCGGCGTCGGCAAGCCGCACTCCGAGGAGACGGCCACCAACTCCGCCAGCAAGAACGTCCGCGCGCTGCTGCTGGAGAAGTTCGGCCGGATGACGACGAACAACTTCATGCACACCCCGCTGCCGCAGCAGCGCGAGACGCTGCTGGCGCTGGAGGAGTTGTTCCCGGAGGACGTCACCCGCACCATGGCGTCCCGCTTCCGCTCGCCCACGGACATCGCCATGACGGCTCCGCTGCTGTACCAGTACTCGCTGATGACGGGCCGGGGCGTGCCGGGCAAGTTCGGCTTCCGGTACGTGAACATCAGCCGCCCGGACGCCGAGAGCCGCCTGGACGACCTGCGCCAGAACCGCCGCTTCGACTTCTTCTGCCTGAACGACGTCGACGTGCCGCCGCAGGAGCGGGCGCGGGTCAGCGTCCGGATGAACCAGTTCCTGGAGAACTACTTCCCGTTCCCCAGCCCGTACGAGAAGCAGAGCGGGAAGAAGGCCGGAGCGCCCATCGGCCGGCAGGCCGCGGAGCCGACGGAGCTGGCGGAGCCCACGCAGAAGCCGGCCGTTCCCTCCGAGCAGCAGAGCTGACCGGGCCACGGCCATGGGAATCCGTCACCGTTTCGCGGCGCCCCCGGGCCTGAGGGCCGCCCGGGACCTCGCGCTGCGCCTTCGGCTCCGGCTCTGGGCCCGGCTCTGGGCGCTGCGCGCGTCCCGGGCCCGTAGGCGGCTGCGTGCCGACGTCCCCGGCCTGCGTCGGGTAGCCTGCGGCCCGGCGCGGCTGTACGGGCGTACGGTCACCGGCTTCACCGCCGCGGAGGCCGCCGCCACGGATCTGGAGCGGGTGTGCGCCCTCCTGGAGGCGGCCGACGTGCCGTACTTCCTGGTCCCGGCCGACCAGGGGCACGCCGGTTTGCGCCAGGTGATCGGCGTCGCGCAGACGCATCGCGGCACGGTGCTGGACGCCGCCGCGCGGCACTTCGCCCGCACGGCGGCGTTCGCCGGTGCCGTCGGCCCGGACGGCGCCGTCACCACGGCGGTGCTGTGGGCCGACGGAGGGCTGCCGCGGGCGCTGCGGCGGTCGCCGGTGCTGCGGACCGGCGAGGTGCGTCTGGGCCCGCAGGGGCAGGTGCTCGGCGGTCTGGAGTCGGGGTGCGACATCGAGTTCTGGCGGCACGGCCGGGACCTGGGCGCGGACCCCGGCCATCTGACCGTGCCCGGCGTCCAGCTGCCGGACGCCTTCGGGACGGCGCTCGTCGCGCCGCGCCGCAACCCGGTCTCGGAGGTCCTTCCGGTGTCGGCGCAGCGGCCGGCCGTGGTGGACGCCCGAAGCCGGAGCGTGCCGACGTTCGCCCCGTTCGCCGAGCCGCGCATCGACGAGGTGTGCTTCCCCGTCGACGCCGTGTACACCTGGGTCGACGGCGCGGACCCGGCGATGGCCGCGAAGCGCCGCGCCCACCAGGCGGCCTCCGAGAACGTCATCGCCCCGCGCGAGACCGGCGACTCCCGCTACACCAGCCATGACGAGCTGAAGTACGCGCTGCGCTCGCTGGAGATGAACGCCGGGTTCGTCCGGCACGTCTACCTCGTGACCGACTCGCAGGTCCCCGACTGGCTGGATCCCGAGGCGGAGGGCCTGACCGTCGTCGACCACCGGGACATCCTCCCGGCCGAGGCGCTCCCGGTCTTCAACTCGCACGCCATCGAGAGCCGGCTGCACCACATCCCGGGCCTGTCGGAGCGCTATCTCTACTTCAACGACGACGTCTTCATCAACCGCCCGGTGCGGGCCGAGCACTTCTTCCACGGCAACGGCATCGCGCGCATCCCGCTGTCCCCGCTGAAGCTCGGGATCGGCGACCCGCACCCGCTGGAGCCGGCCCCGAACTCCGCCGGGAAGAACACCCGCGAGGTGATCCGGCGCTTCCACGGCCGCCAGATCACGCACAAGTCGCTGCACACCCCGCATCCACAACTGATGTCCGTGATGCGGGAGATGGAGCAGCTCGGCATCGAGGAGCTGGAGCGGACCTCGTACTCGCGGTTCCGTTCCACCACCGACGTCGCCCCGGCGTCCACGCTGCACCACCACTGGGCGATCGCCACCGGCCGGGCCGTGCCGGCCGACTACCGCTTCCGCTACGTCCAGCTGGGCACGCCGGACATGCGGCGCCGGCTGGCCCGTCTGGAGGCGGGCGAGGACATCGACTTCTTCTGCCTCAACGACGTGGACACCGACCCCGCGGAGCGGGCGGCGGCCCAGGCGGCCATCCATGCCTTCCTGGAGCGGAAGTATCCGTTCGCCAGTCGCTTCGAACGAGCGGAGGAAGTCGCCCGGCAGCCCACTCGATTGACGCTCCCCGTCAATTGAGTGGCGGGCCCGCGGATGCCGTTTGTAAGTTGTGGGCTCCGCTTGCGCCGCTTACAGCTGTGGGGGATCCGCGATGTCGTCAGCAACCCTGAGACGTGTGGTCCGGGAGAGCGTCTCAGGGCTCCCCCGTGAGTTCTGGTGGCTGTGGACCAGCACGCTGATCAACCGGCTCGGCGGGTTCGTGGCCACCTTCATGGCCATGTACCTGACCATCGACCGCGGCCATTCCGCCTCGTACGCCGGACTGGTCGCGGCGCTGTACGGCCTGGGCGGCGTCGTCCTCTCCCTCGGCGGCGGCGTCATGGCCGACCGGCTGGGGCGGCGGCCGACGCTGCTCATCGCCCAGTCGTCCATGGCGGTGTCCGTCGCGCTGCTGGGGTTCGTGCAGCACCCGGTGGCCATCGCCGCCGTCGCCTTCCTGGTGGGGGCCGCCTCCAGCGCCTCCCGGCCCGCGGTGCAGGCGATGATGGCCGACATCATCCGCCCCGAGGACCGCGTCCGCGCGTTCTCGTTGAACTACTGGGCGATCAACCTGGGCTTCGCCATCTCCTCCACCGCCGCCGGCTTCATCGCCGAGGTCAGCTACCGCGCCGGCTTCCTGATCGAGGCCGGTATGACCATGGCCTGCGCGCTCGTCGTCTTCGTGAAGCTGCCGGAGTCCAGGCCCGAGCGGACGGCCACGGCGAAGCAGGCGGATGCCGTCTCCCTCGGCACCGTGCTGCGCGACGGCCGCTTCATGGGCGTCGTCGGGCTGTCGTTCCTGCTCGCGCTGATCTTCCAGCAGGGCTCGGTCGGCCTGCCGATCGCCATGGGCGAGGCCGGGTTCACGCCCGCCGACTACGGCATGGCACTCGCCGTCAACGGCGTCCTGATCGTCGCGCTCCAGATCCCGGTCACGCGTTTCATCGAGCACCGCGACCCCCGGCGGCTGCTGATCATCTCGTCGCTGCTCGCCGGGTACGGGTTCGGCCTCACGGCGTTCGCCGGTTCGGTCGGTCTCTTCGCGCTCACCGTCTGTGTGTGGACCCTCGCCGAGATCGTCATGGCGCCCACCCAGACCGGCCTCGTCGTCGCCCTCTCCCCGGACCACGGGCGTGGGCGCTACCAAGGCATGCACACCATGTCCTGGTCGGTCGCCGGTTTGATCGCGCCGCTGATGTCGGGCGTCGTCATCGACCGGTTCGGCGCGCAGTGGCTGTGGGGGATCTGCGCGGTGATCGGTACGGCGGCGGCGCTCGGGTACGGCGTCCTGATGCGCCGCCCGCCCCGGCGGGAGCCGGCCGTCGTCGCGGCGCCTTCCCCGGCGAAGTCCGAGGTCGGCGCCGCCTGACACCGCGCCTACGGGTGCATCCGCGCGCCCTTGAGGGCCTTGTCCACGGCGTTGCGCGGGCCATGGACCGCGAGCCCCACCAGATCCAGCTCCCCGGTGCGTACGGCCCGTACCGCCGCCCGGTTGTCGCGGTCGTTGCCCGTCGCGAACAGGTCCGAGGTGAACACCGCGCGCGGCAGGGCCCGCGAGAGCACGCGCGCGTGGGCCGCGGTCAGCGTCTCCTTGGTGCCCTCGAGGACCAGCACCGGCTGGCGGAACATCGGCAGATAGGGCACGCCGTCGGCGTCCTGGTAAGGCTCGCCGATCACCTCGGGGACCTCCCGGCCGAGGCCACTGACCAGGAAGGCGGTGACGTTCAGCCGCTGCCAGGTCTCCAGGTCCTCGCGGAGCAGGACGGCGATCTTGGTGTCGAAGCGGTCGGCGCGGACAGGTGCGGAATCGTTCATGGGAGCAGCCTGCCGACCGTCGTACGGACCCGTCTTGTACGTTTTTTGCATGGCCCAGCAACGGGAGGTGTCCGCCTGGCGGCCGCCCGTCGCGGGCGTCGTCGAGGTCTTCCACGCCCACTTCACCGAGTACGCCTATCCGATGCACGTCCATGAGGCGTGGACGCTGCTCATCGTGGACGACGGCGCGGTGCGCTACGACCTGGACCGGCACGAGCACGGCACCCCGCACGACACCGTGACCCTGCTGCCGCCGCACGTCCCGCACAACGGCTCAGCGGCCACCCCGCACGGCTTCCGCAAGCGGGTGCTGTACCTGGACGGCCCGCTGCTCGGCGACGAACTGATCGGGCCTGCCGTCGACGCGCCCGACCTGCGCGACCCGGTGCTGCGGCGGCGCGTCGGACAACTGCACGCCGCGCTCCGCGGCCCCGGTGACGAGCTGGAGGCCGAGAGCCGGCTGACGCTCGTCGCGGACCGGTTGCGCGCCCATCTGCGCCCCCGGCTCGTCACCACCGGACCGCGTACCGACCCCGCCCTCGCCCGGCGGCTGCGGGAACTCCTCGACGAGCGGGTCGTCCACGGCCTCTCGCTGGACGAGGCGGGCGGGCTCCTGCAGGCCCATCCCGCCCATCTGGTGCGGGCGTTCAGCGGGGCGTACGGCATCGCGCCGCACCAGTACCTGAACTCCCGGCGCGTCGGGCGCGCCCGGCGGCTGCTGCTGGACGGAGTCCGCCCGGCCGAGGCGGCGGCCGCGACCGGGTTCTACGACCAGGCCCATCTCACCCGGCACTTCCGGCGGTTGGTGGGCGTGACCCCGGGGCGCTACCGGGCGGGTTCGCCGCCCTCAGGTCCCTCGTCCTGAATCAGGTGCGCGAACGCGTCCAGGTTGCGGGTCGACTCGCCGCGCGAGACGCGCCACGCGTACTCCTTGCGGATCGCGGAGGCGAAGCCCTTCTCCAGAAGGGTGTTGAAGGCGCCGTCGGCGGCCTGGAGGATCTGGCCGAGCAGCCGGTCGATCTCGTCCGCGGTGACGGCGGCGAGCGGGAGCTTGCCGGTGACGTAGATGTCGCCGAGCGGGTCGACGGCGTAACTCACGCCGTACAGCTTGAGGTTGCGCTCCAGGAGCCAGCGGTGGACGGCGGGTTCGTTCTCGTCGGGGTGGCGGATGACGAAGGCGTTCAGCGACAGGGAGTGGCGGCCGGCGATCAGGGAGACCGTCGTCGACAGCTTGCGGGTGCCGGGGAGCTTGACCACGTAGTGGCCCGGCGTGGGACTCTCCCACTCCAGCTCGGCGTCCTTGAACACGCCCTCGATGACCTGCGCGGCCCGCTGCTGTGCATCGCCCATGGCGGCAGCGTACGTCAGCCGTGGTGGGCCCGGGAGCGGCGGCGGTGGGACTGCAGGGCCGCCGTGTAGACCTCCGCCGTGGCGGCTGCCGAGGCGTCCCAGCCGAAGGAGCGGGCGTGGTGGGCGGCGGCCGTGCCCAGCCGGGCGCACAGCAGCGGATCGTCGGCGAAGTCCCGCAGCACGCGCGCGTACGCCGCCGGATCGTGCCCTTGGACGAGGAAACCGGTCCCACCGTCGCGCACGGCCACCGGGAGCCCGCCGACCGCGGCGGCCAGCACCGGCGTACCGGCCGCCTGCGCCTCTATGGCGACCAGGCCGAACGATTCGCTGTACGAGGGCATGACCAGCACGGACGCGGCCCGGAACCAGTCGGCGAGCTGGTCCTGGCCGACCGGCGGGCGGAACCGTACGACATCGGCGATGCCCAGCCGCGCGGCCAGCTTCTGCAGGCCCTCCGGCTTGGCGAGGCCGCTGCCGCTGGGGCCGCCGACGACCGGGACGACCAGCCGGGAGCGCAGGTCGGGGCGCTCGCCGAGCAGGACGGCGACCGCGCGCAGCAGCACGTCGGGGGCCTTCAGAGGCTGTATCCGGCCCGCGAAGAGGGGGATCAGCGCGTCCTGGGGCAGGCCCAGGCGGGCACGGGCGGCGGCACGGCCGTCGGCCGGGTGGAAGCGGTCGAGGTTGACGCCCGGGTGGACCACGGCGACCTTGGCGCGGGCGGCGGCGTAGTGCCGTACCAGCTCGTCGGCCTCCTCGGCGGTGTTGGCGATCAGCCGGTCCGCGGCGGCCACGATCTGGGTCTCGCCGATGACCCGGGCGGCGGGCTCGGGGGTGTCGCCGTCGGCGAGGTTGGCGTTCTTGACCTTGGCCATGGTGTGCATGGCGTGCACCAGGGGAACGCCCCAGCGCTGGGCGGCGAGCCAGCCGACGTGGCCGGAGAGCCAGTAGTGCGAGTGGACGAGGTCGTAGTAGCCGGGGCGGTGGCCGGCCCAGGCCTGCATCACGCCGTGCGTGAAGGCGCACAGCTGGGCCGGGAGGTCCTCCTTGGCGAGGCCCTCGTAGGGGCCCGCGTCGACGTGCCGGACGAGGACGCCGGGGGCGAGCTCCACGGCGGGCGGGAGGGCGCCGGTGGTCGCGCGCGTGAAGATCTCGACCTCGATGTCGAGGGCGGCGAGGCGCTGCGCGAGCTCCACGATGTAGACGTTCATGCCGCCGGCGTCGCCGGTGCCGGGCTGGTGGAGCGGCGAGGTGTGCACGGAGAGCATGGCCACGCGGCGGGCGCGGCGGTGCCCCAGACGGAGCCGCGAGGCGGACGCCGGCGAGCGGCGACCGAGCCTGCTGACGTAATGGCTCACGTGCCGCTCCTCCTTGCCGTGGGCATGCCTGATCGAGGACACCAGGCCCTCTCAACCTCCCCAACACCGGAGGTCGGTGCTCCATTTCCGGAGTTTGGTTTTTTGCTGAATCATTACCGCTGATCGCTCAACCGTTCGAGGTCAGGAAGCGTTCTGTCCTGACCGGAGCGGAGACGTCCGGCGAAGCACCCGCCGGGCGCCCCTACCCTCGTAGGCATGACAGCCCGCGCAGCGACCCGCTCCCCCTCTCGGCTTCGCCCGAGCGGGGGGACTTCCGTCGTCGGCACGGTGACGCGCGGGACGACCCATCCGAACCGGCTGCGGCGCATGGACCGCTGGATCGCCGCCACACACGGGTACGAGTTGCGCCGCGCCCCCGCCCCGGTCGCCGTCGACCTCGGCTACGGCGCCGCCCCCTGGACCGCCGTCGAGCTCCTCACCCGCCTGCGCGCGACCGCGCCGCCCACGCGCGTGGTCGGCGTCGAGATCGAACCCGCGCGCGTGGCGGCCGCGCAGCCCTACGCGCGCGAGGGGCTCGCCTTCCGGCACGGCGGCTTCGAGATCCCGCTCCCCCGGCGGCCCCACCTCATCCGCGCGGCCAATGTCCTGCGGCAGTACGACGAGGCCCAGGTCGCCGGCGTCTGGGAACGGCTGTGCGCGCGGCTCGCGCCCGCCGACCCGGCGTCCGGCTCGCGGGGCGGGCTGCTGGTCGAGGGGACCTGTGACGAGATCGGGCGGCGGCACGTGTGGGTCGCGCTCGGCCCGGAGGGCCCGCGCACGGTGACCTTCGCGACCCGCCTCGGCTCCCTGGAACGCCCCTCCGACCTGGCGGAACGCCTACCCAAGGCACTGATCCACCGCAACGTCCCCGGCGAGCCCGTGCACGCCTTCCTGCGCGACTTCGACCGCTCCTGGGCCGCCGCCGCGCCCTACGCGTCGTACGGCGCCCGCCAGCGCTGGATCCGGGCCGTGCGGGACCTGGCGGCCGACTGGCCGGTGACGGACGGTCCGGCGCGCTGGCGCCAGGGGGAAGTGACGGTCTCCTGGGGGGCGTTGGCGCCCCGCGCGTGACGGGTCCGCCCGCCGCCTCGGTGCGGGCGCGGCCCCAACGGCGTCGGCGCCCCGGCCTTTCGGTCTTGTCCCCTCGTTTCCCCGCAGCACCGGATCACACGGAACGATCTCGGTGAGTCGTTCGTCACAAAGGCGGGGGGATCGTCGTGTGACGGCCGGAATCGGGGAGGGAGTCACTGCCTCTGTCGTTTTGCGCCACGGCATGGCACGATCGCCCGGGCGCTCGATGTTACTGACGGGCAATCAGTTTGGGGGCGGAGTATGGCAAGGGGCAAGCGCGGCCTGATCGCGGCAGCGGTGAGCGTGGTCTGCGCCGTCACCGTGCTGGCGGCACCCGGCGCGGCCTTCGCGGCGCCCGCACCGACCCCCACCCCGTCCACGCCCCCCGGCACAGGCCCGGGTTCGGCTCCCGCGACGAACGAGGAGCTGGAAGCGGTCCGCGAGCAGCTCGACCTCCTCTACCGCGAGGCGGCCTCGGCCACCGACGCCTACAACGCGGCGGAGGAGAAGGCCGAGCAGCAGTCCGCCGAGATCGTCGCGCTGGCGAAGCTGATCGTCGAAGGCAAGGAGAAGCTCGCCGAGTTGAGGAAGCGCGCCGGTTCCGCGGCCGCCGCCCAGTACCGCACCGGGGGCCTCCCGCCCGAGGCCCATCTGATGCTCAGCGACAACCCGGGCGAGTTCCTCGACGGCAGCAGCCGGGTCCGCCAGGGCGAGCGCGCCACCAAGCATCTGCTGCGGGAGCTGACCCGCACCCAGCAGGACTTGGAGCAGTACGCCAAGGACGCCTCCGCCCAGTGGAAGAAGCTGGAGGCGGGCCGCAAGGCGAAGGCCGCCGCCCAGAAGAAGATCGAGCAGCGGATCGCGGCGGCCAGGAAGCTGGAGTCCCAGCTGGAGAAGGAGGAGAGGAAGCGCCTGGCGGAGCTGGAGGAACGAGCCGCCTACGAGGCGCAGACCGCCTGGCTCGACTCCGGCGTCCTCGACGAGATCGACGGCTCTGCCACCGAGCAGGGCAGGAAGGCCGTGAAGTTCGCGACCCAGCAGATAGGCAAGGCGTACGAATGGGGCGCCGAGGGCCCGAATACGTACGACTGCTCCGGACTGACCTCCCAGGCCTGGGCGGCGGCAGGCAGCGCCATCCCGCGCACCTCCCAGGAACAGTGGAAGCAGCTCGAGCGCGTCGCCGTCGAGGACATGCAGCCCGGCGATTTGATCATCTACTTCGGGGACGCCAGCCACGTCGGGATGTACCTGGGGGACGGCGCGATGGTGCACGCCCCGCGGCCGGGGCGGACGATCACGATCGCGGGGGCCGGTTCGATGCCGATCCTGGGAGTCGTACGCCCGCGGACGGACTGAGCGGCCGTGGCGGTAACGCCCCACGGACTCCGGTGACGTGGCCCACGTGACCCACCCCACGCCCCTCCGCGGCCAAACCCGCGACCGACGTGACCTTCGTCATCACGGACCGGACACCGTCCTGTCCAACTGCGGTACGGATCGCGGCATATGACAGTGGCCGACCACCGAGCGGCGTGCCTCACACCATTCCGTTGCGGCGCCGACACCCGCTATGGTCCCGGTCGGTGGGTCGAGGTCCCTCGCACCCGCCATGCCCTCGGGGGGAGGGAAGGAACCCAGGACAATGCCCGTACCCGTACCGCGGCAGAGAGCGATCCCGGCCGTGGAAAGTGGTCAGGCGCAGGCCGCGCCCGCAGTCCGCGGCCTCTCCGGTGCATCCGGTGATCCCGGTACTGAGGCTCCGCGCAAGGAAGCGCACCAGGAAGAGAAGGCCGAGAAGACCACCAGCACGACCACGGACACCAACCTCACGCTGCTGCTGATCGAGGACGACCCCGGCGGCTCACCGATCGTGCCGGAACTGCTCGACCAGTCCGGCAAGCCGATCCGGATCCGTACCGCCCGCAACCTCACCGAGGCCGCGCGGCTGCTGACCGACGACGTCCACTGCATCCTGCTGGACCTCGCGCTGCCCGCCCCCGGCCGGACCGACGACAGCGACGACGAGCTGAACGTCCTGCGGCACGTCCTGGAGCTCGCGCCCCGCCACGCCGTCCTCGCCCTCACCGCCTCCGGCGATGCCGAGCGCGGTGCCGAGGCCGTGCGTGTGGGCGCCCAGGACTATCTGTTCCGCGACGAGCTGGACGGCCGGCTGCTG
Source organism: Streptomyces sp. NPDC086077 (assembly GCF_040686175.1). Classification (NCBI taxonomy): domain Bacteria; kingdom Bacillati; phylum Actinomycetota; class Actinomycetes; order Kitasatosporales; family Streptomycetaceae; genus Streptomyces; species Streptomyces sp. NPDC086077. The sequence goes on from NZ_JBFBJT010000004.1 coordinate 61,440, forward strand.
AGCCGCGCGATCCGCTACGCCGTGGAGCGGAAACGTTCCGACACGGCCGAGCGGCGGCTCGCCGAGGGCCGACTGCGGGTCCAGGAGAACCGCCGGCTGGAGCGCGGCCTGCTGCCCACGCCGCTGCTGCACGGTTCCCCGCTGCGCTTCGCCGCCCGCTACCGCCCCGGCCGCTCGCGCGCGCTGCTCGGCGGCGACTTCTACGACGTCGTGCGCACGCCGGACGGCACCGTGCACGCCATGATCGGCGACGTCTGCGGGCACGGCCCCGACGAGGCCGCGCTCGGCGTCGAGCTGCGCATCGCGTGGCGCGCGCTGACGCTGGCGGGCCTGTGCGGCGACGAGCTGCTGAACACGCTCCAGCAGGTGCTGGAACACGAACGCTCGGACGACGAGATCTTCGCGACCCTGTGCACGGTGGACATCGCGCCGGACGGCCGCCGGGCCGGTCTGTGCCTGGCCGGGCACCCGGCCCCGCTGGTCGCCCGCCCCGGTCGCGCGCCGCGGCTGCTGCCGTACGACAACAACGGTCCCGCCCTCGGCCTGCTGCCGGGCGCGCGCTGGCCGCGGATGCAGGTGGAGCTGGGCCGGGAGTGGAGCCTGATGCTCTACACCGACGGCCTGATCGAGGGCCATGTCGGCGCCGGCCGCGAGCGGCTCGGCCAGGACGGCATGGTCGAGATGATCAGCCGCCAGCTGTCCCAGGGCCTGCGCGGCGAGCAGCTGCTGCGCGAGGCGGTCAACGAGGTGCGGGAACTCAACGGCGGCGAGCTCACGGACGACGTGGCGGTGCTGCTGCTGGATCGGGTGCCGTAGCGGCGGGGCGCGGCTGTGCGCGCTGCGCCGGCGGGGGTGCGGCTGTGCGCGCTGCGCCGGCCGGGGTGCGGCTGCGCAGGGTGGCGGGCGAGCGGCTGTGCGAGGTCGCGACCGTGCAGGGTGTGGCTGTGCGGGGTGCGGCTGTGCGGGGATACAGCCGCACGGAGCGCGGTTTTGCGGGATGCGCTCGGCCGGGGTGCGGCCGTACCGGGGCGGTCTCGGGTGCCGCGCAGTCGATGACGGCAGCCGCTCACCGTCCGCCGTTGTACGGGCCGTACGGGCCGTCGCTGCTCGAACCGCGGCGGGCGCGGCCGCCGCCCGGGAGGCCACGCAGGGCCGGGCGTACGTCGACCATGTACACGATCGTCGCGATGAGGCCGATGATCGGCAGGAACGACAGGATGTTGAAGATCAGGTTCACCACGAAGGCGAGCCCGAGGACGATCAGCCAGAAGGGCTTGGTCTGCTTGTCGGCGGCGCGGTAGGCGTCCTCGCGACGCGTGGCGGCGTCGATCATCGCGAAGCCGCTGAAAAGGATCAGGGCCATGCTCAGCAGCCACATGAACCCGACGAATCCCTGCATCAGCACAACGTCCACCACCCGTATCGGCTAGTCCCTACGCGGTCACCGTACCCGCAACCGTCCGACCGCTACCCGAAGAACGGGCCGGGCACCCAAGGAGTGCCCGACCCGTTACCGATCACCCGTCCGTGTCACCCGTCCTGACCACGGACGCGCGCGCGGAGTGTCAGTTGGCCGACGGCGTCGTCTTCTTCGCCGGGGTGGTGGCCTTGCGAGCGGCCGGAGCCTTCTTCGCGACGGGCTTCTTCGCCGCGGCCTCGGTCGACTTGCTCTCCGGCTCGACGGCGATGGCCAGCTCCTCGATCTCCTCGGCGGCCTCACCCCGCCAGGTCCGCACGGCCTGCTCGCCGTGCTCGGCGACCTTCTCGTAGGTCTCACGGGCCTTCACGGCGTACTCGGCGGCCATGCCGACACCGCGCAGGGCGAAGTCCTGGGCACTCTCGCCCAGCTTCTTGATGTCGGAGTCGAGGGAGCCGAAGAACTCGTTGACGCGGGTCTGGACGTTCTCCTGCGTCTCCTTCACGCGGGCGGTGGCCTTCTCCTGGACGGCCTTGGGGTCGGTGTTGCGCACGGCCTCGATGCGGGCCGGCGCCTCGTTGCGCAGCTGGTCGACCAGGCCGGGCACCTTCTTGGCCTGCTGGAGAGCGAGGTCGGCGGTGCCGGCGGCGAAGTACAGCGGCCGCGGGTCGGTGAGGGTCTTGCGCAGGTCTTCGGTGATGGCCATGGTGCTGGTCCTCCCGGTGGCTTTCTGTGAGGGTTCGGGGTTCCGCCGCGTCCGCCCGGCTCAGCCGGCGGAGCGCTGCTGCGGGCCGGCGTCGTCGCCGTCGGCAGCACGGGGGTCGCGTACGGCGCCGTCGCCACTGGCGCGGCTGCCGTCGCCGCTTCTTATGCCGCTGCGATCGCTGGGACCGCTGGGATCGCTGCCGTCGTGACTGTCACGACCGTCGCGCCTGTCGCTTCTACCGCTGTCGTCGCTGCTGTCGCTCTCGTCACTCAGGTCACCGTCCTGCGCCGCGTCCGCCTTGCCGGACTCGAAGCCGTTCTCCTTGCGGAACGACTCGTAGACCTGGAGAAGCACCTGCTTCTGCCCCTCGTTCAGCGTGGGATCGGCGAGGATGACGGCACGTGTCTCCACCTCGTCCCGGTCCCGCTCGGCGTCGAGGATCCCGGCCCGCACGTACAGCGTCTCGGCGGAGATCCGCAGCGCCTTGGCGACCTGCTGCAGCACCTCCGCGCTCGGCTTGCGCAGCCCGCGCTCGATCTGGCTCAGATACGGATTGGACACCCCGGCGGCGTCGGCGAGCTGCCTGAGCGACAGCTGCGCGTTGCGTCGCTGTTCGCGCAGATACTCACCGAGATTGCCGACGTTGAGCGATGCCATACCTCCACCATGCCGCGCCGCGCTAACAATTGCAAGCAACCCGCTTGCAAAAGTGCGCCGTGCCACTCGTACGGCAGCACCGGGTGCCCGACGCGGCAGACTGACCCACCATGACCGCAACGGACGCAAAAGCCGATCTTCACTTCTCTCTGCAGTCGGCCCGCGACGCCCTGCTGTGGAAGCTGGAAGGGCTCTCGGAGTACGACGTCCGCCGCCCGCTCACCCCGACGGGTACCAACCTCCTGGGCCTCGTGAAACATGTGGCGAGCGTGGAGTCGGGCTATCTCGGCGAGGCCTTCGGGCGGCCCGCCGACGATCCGCTGCCCTGGCTCGGCGAGGACGCCGAGTCGAACGCGGACATGTGGGCCACCGCCGAGGAGTCACGCGCGTTCGTCGTGGGCCTCTACCGCCGGGCGTGGGCGCACGCGGACGCGACGATCGACGCGCTGGCGCTGGACACCGTCGGCGAGGTGCCGTGGTGGCCCGACGGCAAGGACGAGGTGACGTTGCATCACGCCGTCGTCCGCGTGATCGCCGACACGCAGCGGCACGCCGGGCACGCCGACATCGTTCGCGAACTCATCGAAGGGGCTGTGGGGATGCAGGCAGGCAACACGAGCATCCCGGAGGGCGATACGGCCTGGTGGGAGGGATATCGCGGCCGGCTGGAGCGGGTGGCCCGGGAGGCGGACGGAGCGGCGGACGGGGGCGTGTGACGTCGTGACGTCGTAGCAGTTCCAGAAATCGTAGAAGTCGCAGAAGGGACCGCGGGCCGAAGTTTCCTGGCCGGAGCCGGGCCCGAAGATCACAGCTGGACGGGGGCGTCGCAGCGGCCCGCCCTGGACACCCTCGGCGGCACCCACACCCACCTCGGCGAGGACGTCGGACGGGCGGCGGCCTACGACGTCGCGCTGCTCGACATCTTCTGGACGGCGATGGCGGCTACGCGCACGCCCTGGCCGTGGCCCGCGCGGAGGGCATCAGCGGGCGGGAACTCGCGCCCTTCGGGCAGGGCATTGCCGCGATCCTGCCGCCGCTGTTCGAGGAGTTCGCGGGCGATGTCGACGACGCCGCCCACTCCGGCGAGCTCAACCCGATCACCTCGGCGGTCTCCTCCATGTCCCACATCATCGAGGCCTCCGAGGGACACCATCGAGGCGAGCGTGATGCGCGCGGCGGAGGGCCAGGCCCGCCGGGTGATCGGCCTCGGCCACGGGACGGACGGGTTCATGCGGGTCACGGATCTGCTGAGCCGGGGGTGAGTGGCCGGGGAGCAGAGCCCCGGCCCCATGCCGAGCCGCTCCCCCACCCCACCGGCCTCACCCGGCGCCCACCCACCCCGCCACCACGGCGAAGTCCGCGTCCGTGAGCCCCACCTGGTGGTTCACGCGGTGCAGGAGGGCCCGTGCGGGGTGGTGGGCGCTCACCCAGTCCCGGTCGGCCGCCTTGATCTCGTCGTCGAGCCAGACGAAGGGCCGGCCCGCCGCCCAGGCCACGAGCGGCCGGGTCTTCCAGTGCAGCCGGCCGGGCCGCTCGGCCTCCTCCGGCCAGTCCACGGCCGGGAGCGGGGGCAGGCCGAGCCAGGGCGCCATGAGTTCGTTCGCCTCCTCCATCCAGGTGGTGGCCCACACCACCTCGCAGCCCAGCGCCCGCAGCCGGGGGCCCAGCGCCGGATCGACCCTGCTCAGCAGCGGGTTTCCGGCGCTCCGCGCGAGCCGTGTCCCGTACGCCGGACACGGATCCGCCGCCCCGAAGGGCAGGAGCGTCCCGTCGATATCCAGGAAGAGAAGCATGGCGCCTAGGCTACTGTTGCTCTCATGACTGCCGGGTTTGCGGCCAAGTGCCGCGAGCGAGTTGGGTGCCCGGCCTCTGAATGAGGCTGAGGCGGGCCAGGAGTCCGCCGGTCTCTCTCCGCGCGTTCGCGCGCGTTCGTCCACCGATCACCAGTGACGAGCACGGCCGGAGAGAGAAGAGGACACCGAGCATGCCCAACGACACCATCAACGACTTCAACCAGCAGGTCATCGAGGAGTTCCGCGCCAACCGGGGCCGCGTAGGCGGCTACTTCGAGGGCGCCCGCCTCATCCTCCTGACCACCACCGGCGCCCGCACGGGCGCGGAGCACACCACCCCCGTGGCCTACCTCCCCGACGGCGCCGACCGCATCCTGGTCATCGCCTCCGCGGGCGGCGCCCCCAGACACCCCGCCTGGTACCACAACCTCCTGGCCCACCCCCAGGTGACCGTGGAGAGCGGCGCGTTCACGTACCAGGCGCGGGCCGTGGTGCTGAAGGGCGAGGAGCGTGACCAGGCGTTCGCGCGGGCCGTCGAGACGGACGCGGGCTGGGCGGAGTACCAGGAGAGGGCGGGGCGGGTGATACCGGTCGTGGCGCTCCACGAGATCGCGGGCGGCCCTCCGAACATCAACGCCGGCTCCATGGGCGAGGCCATCAAGGTCGTTCATGACGCCTTCCGACGCGAACTCTCGCTCATCCGAGAGGAGATGAACAAGGAAACGGAGAGCGGCGACCACCTCGGTGCCCAGCTGCGCGTCAACTGCCTCACGTTCTGCCACGGACTGCACAACCACCACACCGGCGAGGACCTCGGCCTGTTCCCCTTCCTCGCCGACCGCCACCCCACGGCCGCCCCCACCATCGAACGCCTCCGCGAGGAACACGAACACATCGCCGCCCTGGTGGAGGAGCTGCGCGCGGCGATCGGGACGCAGGACCCGGCCATCGCCCGCTCGGAGGTCGAGCGCCTCACCACGGAACTGGAGGCGCATCTGACCTACGAGGAGGAACACCTGATCCCGCTGCTCGACGCCTGAGACACCCCTTGGGCGGGCGCCTCCGGAGAAGCCACCTGGAGGCGCCCCACCTCAGAACGGCGGGTCGCCCGCCCGCACCACGTCCGGCCGCTTCGACACGTCGTGTCCGCGCAGCGCGGGTCAGGCGGCGTCGAGCAAGCGAGTCGCGCGCTTCAGCGTGTGCGTGTACCGGTCCGCGGCCTGGCGCACCGCCGGCACGTCCAGACTCATGCCGTGGACGATGCGGTCCAGGTCCACGTACGCGGAGCGCACGACCTCCATCAGCTGGTACACCGGCCAGTCGCGCTGCCAGCCTCGGCTGTACTCGACGCCGACGCGCTCCTCCCAGCGGGCGAACATGCGGTGCCGGACCTCACCACGTGCCGGCGTCAGATGGAGGTGCCGGACCAAGTCGTAGAGGGGATCGCCGATCAGGGCCATCTCCCAGTCGATGAGGGCCAGTCCGGTGCCGTGGCGGGGGTCGTCGGTCCGGACGAGGTTCCACGGGTTGAGGTCGCCGTGCAGCAGCGCGGGCCGACGGGGGGTGACACGGTGGCGGGCGAGCAGTTCGGCCAGCCGGGCCGCGTCGGGCAGCCGCAGGCGGCGGGCGGCGAGCTGGGTCCGCTCCGGGAGCGCGGCGACCATCGCGGTCACGCGGTCGGCCAGCCAGGGGTGAAAGTCGTGGGCGGCGTGCGCGGCCAACGGATCCAGAGCGGCGCAGTCGGGTCCGGTCAGCGCGCACAGCTGGGAGGATGACGGGAGTACCACGATAGCCGCGCCAAGTGTCGTTCTGGGGCGGACCACCTGACGACCGGTCTACTTGGCGAGGTTCTTCCACAGGGAGTCGAACCAGGCCTGCGTGCCCTCGACGAGCAGCGCGTGGTTCGGATCTTCGCTGTCCTTGACGAAGTGGGTGAACTTGGCGATGAGTCCGAGGGCGTCCAGCGCCTGGATCTCGGTCTCCAGCCTCTTCAGTACCAGCGGTCGTTCGCCCACCACGTAGTAGGCCTGGAGCATCTCCTCGCCGTTCATCAAGTAGACCTTGAACGGCGGGGTCAGCGGTACGTGGCGGATCTCCACGTCGACCGTCTCGACCGCTCCCCGGGCCTTGAAGGTCAGGAGCCGCCCCTTGACCTCGCCGGAATGCCACTCCGCCAGCTCCCGCTGGCGCTCGCGCATCGCGTCCCGGTACTGCGGGTCCAGTGACTGCGGATACGGCATGTCCAGGTCGGGGTCAGGAAGCATCATCCGCAGCACGATGCGCTGCGGGGCTTCCAGCTTGCCGCGTTGGATGCGCTCGTCCAGTCTGCGGAGCTGGTTGTTCAACGACTCGGCCGTGAGCGTGAAGACGTCCAGGGTGACCTCCGCGCGGGCGAAGGCCTGGTCCATGAACCACTCCAGGCTGGCCGGCTGCCCCGACTGGTCCGTCGACCGCGCCGAACGGATGCCCTCCGGCACCCGTATCACCCGGGTTCCGCTGCCCTGCCGCCGCTCCACCCAGCCCTCGTTGGCCAGCTCCGTCAGCACGCTGCGCACGGTGTCCCGGGCCACCCCGAGCTCGGCGGCCAGGTCTCGTTCCGCCGGCAGAAGGCTGTGGAGCGGGTACTCGCCGTCGAGCAGACGGCTTCGCAACGTCGACATGACGTCGTCGAACCGCTGCCTGCGTCCGGTCGTACCGCTCCGCTCATCGCTCACCCTACGACCCTACCGCCATTCTTCCAATAGCGGACCACTCGCAACCACTTCACCCGACCAACACTCAAAAATGGTTGGGGATCAGTCCGCCAGGGAACCAACCAATCAGACCAACCAATCCAATTGGTCTGAGAGTTGACGGGCAGGCAGGAGATGAAGGAGGTGGCCATGCGAGTGTCAGCCGGCGGACAGCACGGACAGCACGTCCTGCAGCGTGGGCACCAGATATCCGGCCCCGGCATCACGCAGGATCTTCTCCTTGCGCTCGTTGCGCACGTACCCCAGGAAGCCGACGCCGGCGCTGCGCGCGGCCATCAGGTCCGTGGGGGCATCACCGATCATCAGGGCGTCCCCGGGCGAGGCGCCGAAGGCGCGCAAGGCCTGGTCGAGGCAGTGCGGGTCGGGCTTGAGCAGGTTCAGGTCCCGGGAACGGCCGTAGACATGCGGACCGAACGCGCCCTCCAGGCCGCGGTCGCGGAGGTACTGCCGGGCGGCGCGCGGCGAGTTGTTCGTCGTCACGGCCAGTGGGACCCCCCTGGCCGCCCACGTGCGCAGGAGCGGATCCGCGTAGGGAGTGGGCGTGGCACAGGCGGCGGCCTTCAACTCCTCCTGTGTGAGTCGCTCCTCCAGCGCTGCCACCGCGGCGCCGGGACGTGGGTGGCGGCTGTCGACAGCGCGCAGGACGTCCCAGGGGTCCGTCGACCACCGCTCCTCGTCCGTGAGCAGATCGCGCAGTCCTCGCGCCTCCAGCCACCCGACGAGCACGCGCGTCACCTCGCGCGCGGAATGTCCGGCGAACAGGCGGCAGATCGGCCCGTCGAAGTCGAAAAGCACGTAGCGGGCCCGCGTGATGAGTCCCTGGAGGTTCTCCGTGTGCGTTGTCACCGGTTCAGTCTGCGACACGATGGGGTGGCCGCGCGTCCACCGGGTCGCATGACACTAGTCCAGGGTCAACTCAGAGCTGACGGTGTCCCAGAGGGTGTCGAACCACAGCTGCGACTGCTCCACGAAGGCCTCGTCACGGCGGCCCGTCTCCTGCTCGAAGGAGAAGAGGAGGGCCTGGGTGCCCAGGACGTCGTACACGTCCCGGGATTCGGCGTCGTCCGCGGCTCGGCGGGTGACCATGTAGTAGGCGATCAGGGCCTCGCGACCGTTGAGCAGGTAGAGCTTCACCGGAGGGGTGAACGGGAGCGCGCGGAAGGTGACGCTCACGTCGATGCCGTGCGTGGCGCGCAGGGCGCGGAGGTTGTGCCCGAGGACCTGGACCTGGGCGTTGCGCATCGTCAACCAGCGCTCGTGCACCGAGTCGTCGTCGCCGCTCCCCTCGACCGAGGTGGGGAATGCCAGGTCGATGTTCCGGGAGGGCAGCAGCACCCGGACGTCGATCGAATCCGGGCAGACGCGTCCTTCGTGGATCCTCCGGAGCGGTTCCCCGAGGCCCAGCATCATCGTCTCGGCGGTCAGGCAGACGGCGTCCACGCGTACGTGCCGCGCGAAGAACGCCTCCGTGAGGCGGGGCCCGAGGCCCACCATCGTCGGTTGCGGCTCGCGCCATGCGGGTGCCGGCTCCGCGATGCGCGGCGGGCTGCCCTTACTGACGTTGCTCAGGAGACCGTCACCCTGGAGAGCGCGAAGGGCCTGGCGGACGGTGCCGCGCTCCACACCGAACTCCTCGGCGAGTTCGGCCTGGGTGGGCAGGCGGTCGCCCGCCTTCAGCCGCCCCTCCCGGATCCGCTCGCGCAGAGAGTCCGCGATCTCTTGAGGCGTGAGCCTTCTGCTGCCGACCACTGCCGCCATCTCCTCCCGCACCCGGAAACCGAAGGGCTGCATCCCACTTGTAGGGGTTGCCCGCATAGTTGTTTATCCATCCCTGCCAAGTTGGAACAACTTAAGCAGAGTTGGTGCCAACTAGCGCCAAGTCAGCGAGGTACTCGACCACTTCTGCCGAAGGGGGGTGTTCCCTCCCCATGCCAAGGAGACGCCACCGTGTCATGGATCAAAGCGGCCGCCACCGTCTTACTCCTCACCGTCGAGGAACTAGCCAAGTGGAGATACGGCACCACAGGCCTCGTCGCGCTCGTCCTGCTCCTCATCGGACTGCAGCGCCGCAACCACACCTGCAGCGCCATCGGCGCCGTGGGGCTCAGCCTCTCGGTCACGGGGCCGGCGCTGTGACCCGCGCGCGGTCAGCCCGCCAGGTCCAGTTCCGTGCTGATGGTCTCCCAGAGCCGGTCGAACCACAGACGGGACTGTTCCACGAAGGACTTGTCCCGCACCCCGCCGTCGCCCTGCCGGAAGGCGAACAGCGGCGAAGCGCCCCCCTGCACCTCGTAGGTGTCCGGCCCCCCGCCGTCGGTCCTCTCCGCACGCCGGCTCGGTGTGTAGAAGGCGAACAGGGCCTCGGTCTCGTTCAGGAGGTACAGCTTCACCGGCGGCGTGAAGGGCAGGGCGCGGAAGTGCACCTGGACGTCGACGCCGTGCGTGGACCGCAGCGCCATCAGGTTGTGGCGCAACACCAGGCCCTGGGCGTTGCGCAGCGCCATCCAGCTCCGATGCGCGGGGGAGTCGCCGCCGGAGCCGGCGGACGGGGGGAAGGCGAGGTCGATGTCCCGGGACGGCAGCAGGACGCGCAGGTGCACCGTGGCCGGTTTCGGCACCCCGGTGTGCAGTCGGCGCAGTGGCTCACTGATGGCCAGGTTGAGCGAGGTCGACGTCAGGCACAGCGCGTCGATCCTGACGTGCTTGGCCTCGAAGGCGGCCGCCATCCGGGCGGGCAGTGCGGCCAGGGTGGACTCCGGCTGCGCGGTCGGACCGAAGAAGGCCGTCGCCCCGTCGGGCGCGACCGTCGCCGGCGCCCCGCGGGACACGTTGGTGAGCAGGGCCTCCGACTGCAGGATGCGCAGTGCCTGCCGGACTGCGCCGCGCTCCACGCCGAACTCCTCGGCCAGGGCGGCCTGGGTGGGCATGCGCTGGCCCGCCTTGAGCGTGCCCGACCTGATCCTGTCGCGGAGTTCGTCGGCCACCTCCTGGGGCGACAACGGGCCCCTTCCCCGCTCGTTCGCGGCAACCTGTTCCGACGTCACATCGGAACACTACAACTTTGAGCCATCTTCGGGCAGTTGCCTGACAGATGGTTACCGGACACTTCAAAGCCGCTCCAACCGGGCATAAGTTGGCAACCAACTGAATGAATGTGGTTGCACTTTGCGATGGTTGGTAGCGCTGGAAGGACGCACCCCATGCCGTTCATCGCTCTCGTCGTCGCCGCTCTCGCCATCGGATTCGAGCAGTTCGTCCAGTCGAAGCTCGGCGCCATGGGGATCATCGCACTCGTCGCCATGACCCTCGGCATCAAAGCCAAGAACGTCACTCTCGGCGGCACAGGAGCAGTGATCCTCGTATTGCTGCTCACCCAGTCCGGCTGACCGGGCTCCCTTCCGGAGGGGAGCCGGGAGCTCGGTCAGTCTGCACAGACACAACTGAAGATCGGCAATCGAAGAACGCACAGTCACAACTGAACAAGCACAGGCACAGCCACAACTGAAGAGCACGCTACGGATAGCGAAACCGTCCACCGTCGCCGGCAGAAGGGAGCACTAGAAGAGGTCCGGGCACCACGGTCGCCTGGACGTGCGCAGCAGGGCGTCGGCCGAACGGGCGGCGCCCGCTCGTTCTTCCCGGACCCGGCCCAGCGCGGCCAGCCGTACCGCCGACTCGTCGCCCAGCCACAGCGCCGCCAGGTCGGCGACGTCCAGCGTGAGATCGGCGCTCTGGCTGCTCGGCGCGCAGGACGCGCCCTGCTCCGACGCCTCCAGCCGGTACCGCCCGCCCGCGAAGCCTCCGGCGTCCACGATCTCCAGCACCAGCTCCCCCGAGCCCTCGTACGTCCGCGCCTCCAGCGCCCGTACGACGTCCAGCACCCGCACCCAGAGCCCGTCGGCGTACACGGTCAGGCGGGCGGCGCGCGGGTCCGGCAGGAGCATCGGGAGCAGGTCGTCCGGGGCCCGCCAGCCCGCCTTCACGTGCGCGATCCAGTCGATCGAGCACAGGTAGTGCCACAGGGCGCGCTCGGCGGCCGGTGTCACCGCGATCAGCCAGTTCACGTCGGCCGTGTTCTGCGGCTGCTTGCCGTGCCACTTGTTGTCCGACTCGTAGGAGACCAGGCCCTCGATCTCACCGGCGGCCGAGCGGTACAGGGCGTAGTAGGGCTCGGTCCAGGAACTGCCGAAGCGTGCGGCGCCGGTGTCGATCCGCCACCACAGCTCGGTGCGGCTGACCGCGCCCGGCTGCGCCCGCCGCAGGCGTTCGTGCAGCTCGGGGCCGAGCTTACGGACGTCCTCGGCGTCGACCAGGTCGATCCGCCCGCCGTCCTCCGGCCCCGACCAGCGGCGGTCCAGGCCGGTCCGCGCCACGTCGACGGTCCACTCGGCGGCCGTGGTGGCGGCGCCGAAGCCGTAGCGGCCGTAGATCGGGTACTCGGCGGCGATGAGCGTCGCGACGACGTCCCCGCGTTCCTTCGCCGCCGTCAGGTCCTGGTTCATCATGCGACTGAGAAGGCCACGGCGGCGGTGCGTCGGGCTGACGGTGACGTTCGTGACGGCGTCGGCCGGCACGAAGGCGCCGCCCACGGCGGTGACCTCCTGCGCGAAGGAACGGAACGTCGCCACGCACCGGTCCCCGTCGAACGCACCGAGCAGCCGCCCCGGCACGAACTCGGCGCGCCGCGCCTGCAACTGCTCCTCGGTCAGCGTGGCCTTCTGGAGGAAGCCGACACGCATGGCGCGATGCCAGTCCTCGAACTCGGCCTCGGTGATCGGGCGTACGGGCAGCTCGTCGCGACGCGTCATGAGTGCACGGTAGGCATACGAAGGCACAGGTGTCGCGGGGTTTTCCCGCCCGGGGCGGTGCGCGTGCGAGCCGCCCCGGGCGGGACCACGCGGTCCACGTCCCCCGCCCTCACATCAGCAGGTCGTCGACCTGTGCCTCCCCCTCCCGGTAGCGTCGCGCGATCTCCGCGCTGCACTCGTCCGCGGTCCGCTGCAGCCGTTGCCGGCGCCGGGACACCTGCTGCTCGTACCGCACGAGGCGCCCCATCGCGGTGGTGAGTTCCACGTCGGTGCGGGCGTCCAGCGCGGACAGTTCGACCTCGGCCAGCATCTCCGCGGCCAGCCGCCGGTACTCCTCGTTGTGCGGCGTGCCCAGCGTGACGTGGCGCGCGGAGGAGCGGTGCCGGGCCGGGGCGTCCGTGAGGATCTCCGGCAGCCGCTGGACGACGGACGCCTCTGCCGTGCCCGCGTCCACCGGCGACGCCGGCCCCCGGCGCGCGAGCTCCGCGCGCAGGATGTCGATACGCCCTTGGAGCAGCCGTCGTACGTAACTGAGATCCGCCTCGTCGCGCTGGGCGTCCCGGCGCAGGGTGCGCAATTCAGCCAGTCGCAGCATGGTCAGATCGTGCGCGGGCGGATCGGGCGGCAGCTGTGGACTGTCCGTGCGTTGCACGGGTGGCCGGAGTGACTCCCCGGCTCCCGCATGGGTCAACGAGACAGCCCCAGGCGGCTGCCCGGTACTCGGTGTTCTCATATGCCTCAACCGTCCCCTCGACCGGCGTGTGGCAGCATCGTGCCACCCCAAGTGGCCGCTATGTGACCGAGTGCCCCCGAACAGCCCCAGATGGGGGCTTAGGGATCAAAAAGAGCGCTGGTACGGACCACCCGCGAAGGAGCGTGACACCGCCCGGCATGATGGGTCGCATGCGTGCAGTGGTGCAGAGGGTGGACGGCGCGAGCGTCGTCGTCGGCGGCGAGACCGTGGGGGAGATCACCGGCGAGGGGCTTTGTGTCCTGGTCGGTGTGACGCACGAGGACAGCAAGGAGAAGGCGGCCCAGCTCGCCCGCAAGCTGTGGTCGCTGCGGATGCTGCACGACGAGAAGTCGTGCAGCGACGTCGACGCCCCGCTCCTGGTGATCAGCCAGTTCACCCTTTACGGCGACGCCCGTAAGGGCCGCCGCCCCACCTGGAACGCGGCCGCCCCCGGCGACGTGGCCGAGCCGCTGGTCGACGAGGTGGTCGCGCAACTGCGCGCGCTCGGAGCCACGGTCGCGACGGGCCGGTTCGGTGCCCGGATGCGGGTGGGGATGACGAACGACGGCCCGTTCACGGTCCTGCTGGAGATCTAGCCGGCCGCGGGCGGGCGGAGCCTACGGCTCGACGACGACTTCCTGAGCGGCGGCCGTCGTGTCGGCCACCAGGCGCGCGTCCACCGGCACGTTCCGCTTCACCAGCGCCAGGGCCACCGGACCCAGCTCGTGGTGGCGTACGGATGTCGTCACGAAGCCGATCCTGCGGCCGTCGGGGCCCTCGTCCGCGAGCCGGAGCTCGGTGCCGGGCGGCGGCAGGTGCACCTCGCTGCCGTCGAGGTGGAGGAAGACCAGCCGACGCGGCGGCTTGCCAAGGTTCTGCACCCGGGCGACCGTCTCCTGCCCTCGGTAGCAGCCCTTCTGCAGATGCACCGCGGTGCCGATCCAGCCCAGCTCGTGCGGGATGGTGCGGTGGTCGGTCTCGAAGCCGAGGCGGGGCCGGTGCTGCTCGACGCGCAGTGCCTCGTACGCCAGGATCCCGGCCGCCGGTCCGGTCTTCGCCGCGTACGACTCCAGTTCGGCGCGCGGCAGGAAGAGATCACGGCCGTGCGCCGTCTCCCGTACGGCGGCCCCGTCCGGCACCTCGGCGATGGAACCGGCCGGCAGATGGACCACGGCGAAGTCGGCGGTGCGGTCGGCGACCTCGACCCGGTAGAAGAACTTCATCGACTCCAGGTACGCGATCAGGGCTTCCTGGGTGCCGGGTTCGACATGGGCCCAGACGGTCGTGCCGTCGTCGACGAGATAAAGCGCGTGTTCGATGTGGCCGTTCGCGGACAGCACCAGCGCCTCGGTGGCCTCACCCACGGGCAGTTCGCTGACGTGCTGGGTGAGCAGCAGGTGCAGCCAGCTCAGCCGGTCGTCGCCGGTGACGGTGACGACCCCGCGGTGCGAGAGGTCGACGAAACCGGTGCCGTCGGCGAGGGCGCGCTGCTCGCGGAACAGGTCGCCGTAGTGGGCGGCGACACCTTCGTCCACCCCTTCGGCGGGGACGGCGCCGGGCAGGGACAGCAGGGGGCTCTTCATACGCCTAAGCCTACGACTCGGTAGTTGAACTCTTGCCGGTCGAGCCCGGCGCAGGGCCTGGGGCAGAACGCTGAGCAGCGCTCTGGGCAGACGTCGCGGCCGTGCAGTCCTTGCACCGGCCGAAGATCGCGAAGTGCTTCATGTCGGTGTCGAAACCGAACGTCTCCCGCAGCTTGGCCGTGAACTCGGCGGCCACGGAGACGTCCGCCTCGATGACGTGGGTGCAGTCGCGGCAGACGAGGTGGAGGTGGTGGTGCCGGTCGGCCAGGTGGTACGTCGGCGCCCCGTGCCCGAGATGGGCGTGGCTGACCAGCCCGAGCTCCTCCAGGAGCTCCAGGGTCCGGTAGACCGTGGAAATGTTGACCCCCGACGCCGTCCTGCGCACTTCGGCGAGGATTTCGTCGGGGGTCGCGTGCTCCAGGGTGTCCACGGCTTCGAGCACGAGTTGCCGCTGCGGCGTCAGCCGGTAGCCGCGCTGCCTCAGGTCACTCTTCCAGTCGGTGCTCACCACACCCACGAGTCTATGGCTACTTGAAGAAAGCGATCCCGTCGTCCGGCAGGTCGCCCGGCAGGGCCTTCGCCCAGCGCTCGACGTCCTCCGGCGTGACGACCTTCTTCAGCTGGGCGGACATGTACGGCCGCAGCTCGACCTCGGGGGTCTGCTTCTCGCCGACCCACATCAGGTCGCTCTTGACGTAGCCGTACAGCCGCTTGCCGCCGCTGTACGGGCGGGAGGCCGCGGTGCGCGCGACGGCGTCCGTGACCAGGTCGATCTGCGGCTTCTGGTCGGCCAGCTCGCCGTACCAGATCTCGATGACACCGTCGTCGCGGGTCATCGTGACCTCGACCTTGCGGGCGGCGTCGATGCGCCAGAAGCCGTGCTCGGACTCCAGGGGCCTGACCTTGTTGCCGTCCTGGTCGAGCACCCAGCTGTGGGACTGGTACTCCAGGAAGTCCCGGCCGTCGTGCGCGAAGGTGACCTCCTGCCCGAAGTTGCACTTCTCGGCACCGGGGAAGTCGTGCACGCCCGCTCCCGCCCAGTTGCCGAGCAGGAAGGCGAGGGGGACGAGGTCCTTGTGGAGGTCGGACGGGATCTCGATCATGAGCAGCTCAGACTTCTCGTACGGACAGGGGGGTCAGCGCTGGCCCTGATACAGCTTCTTCACGGCCAGACCGGTGAAGGCGAGGACGCCGACGCAGACCAGGACCAGGAGAATTTCGAAGAAGAGGATCACGGGATGCTCCTAGGTGAGCGGGGATGCGTGGTACACAAGGCCGGGCCCCAGCTTACGCGGCCACGGCCCGGCCCTCCTTGCGAGGTACACCCTCAGCCGAGCAGCTGGCTCTGCAGGACCACGGTCTGCTGGAACGCACCGGGTGGGCCGCGCCCTCGCGGGACTGCACCACCAGGGCGAGAACGTCACCGGCGGCGAGACCTGCCCGGTGTCCCGCCTAGGACTGTGAAGCGCGGATTCCGTTACCAGGCCGCACAGGGGACCCACGGCCCCACCCCGAGTTGCAAGGATCTTGATTACGATTCAGCCATGGCGAAGAAGCTGGTGATCAAGGTGACGGCGGGGGCCGATGCCCCGGAGCGGTGTTCGCAGGCGTTCACCGTCGCGGCGGTGGCCGTGGCGAGCGGTGTCGACGTTTCCGTCTGGCTGACCGGTGAGTCCGCCTGGTTCGCGCTGCCGGGGCGGGCCGCCGAGTTCGAGCTGCCGCACGCCGCCCCGCTGCCCGACCTGATCGACTCGGTACTGGCCGCCGGGCGCCTCACGCTGTGCACGCAGTGCGCGGCCCGCCGGGACATCACGGAGAAGGACGTCATCGAGGGTGTCCGGATCGCGGGCGCGCAGGTGTTCGTGCAGGAGGCGCTCGCCGAGGACACGCAGGCCCTCGTCTACTGAGAGGGCCGGGGCGAACCGGGCGACCGAGGGGATCGGGTCCAGAGGCAGACGGGTGGCGTCGACCTCGACGTCGAGGGGAAGCATCATCCGCCCTGCGCTCGGGACGAGCCCGGGTACGTACGCCCGGTCCGGCCCAGTCGGCACCACCGACCAGCAGGACAGCTTTGCGGGCGACATGCCCGCCTTCCTACCGCGGCTTCTTCTTGCCGTCCAGCTCGTCCCACCACTCGTCGGACTGCGGATCACCGGACGGATCGTCCCACCAGCGGTCCTCGGGCCCCCTGCGGTTGGCGACCATCGCCGCGACGGGCGGGATCACCATGGCCACCACGCACATGCCCACGGCCGCCGGCGTCGACCACAGGCGCACGACTCCCCAGGCCAGGACGAACAGCCCGATGCAGACGCCCATCATCGCGAAGTAGACGTGCCGTCGGCGCGCGTACATACCTCCAGCGTAGGTCCGCGCCCGCGAAGCGCACGCGAAAGGGCCGCGTCCCAGGTGTCCAACCCGGAGGGACGCGGCCCAGACGCTCGGCGCCGGGTCGTCAGACCGCGATCGCGACCTCCGCGAGCCCGCCCTGCTGGGCGACGACCGTGCGGTCCGCGGTGGCACCACCGGGCACGAGGGCGCGCAGCGTCCAGGTGCCCTCGGCGGCGTAGAAGCGGAACTGGCCCGTCGCGGACGTCGGCACCTCCGCCGTGAACTCGCCGGTCGAGTCCAGCAGACGGACGTAACCCGTCACGGGCTCGCCGTCGCGGGTCACCTGGCCCTGGATGGTGGTCTCACCGGGCTTGATCGTCGAGGCGTCGGGGCCGCCGGCCTTCGCTCCACACATGTCTTTCTCCAGAAGGGGTCTGACCGGAAGGCCGGTCGCGGTCGATTACTTGTTGGCGCCGAGCTCGATCGGCACGCCGACGAGGGAGCCGTACTCGGTCCAGGAGCCGTCGTAGTTCTTGACGTTCTCCACGCCGAGCAGTTCGTGCAGGACGAACCAGGTCAGCGCGGAGCGCTCACCGATGCGGCAGTAGGCGATGGTGTCCTTGGCGAGGTCGACCTGCTCCTCGGTGTAGAGCTCCTTGAGCTCCTCGTCCGACTTGAAGGTGCCGTCGTCGTTGGCGTTCTTCGACCACGGGATGTTGCGGGCGCTCGGGACGTGACCCGGACGCTGCGACTGCTCCTGCGGCAGGTGCGCGGGAGCGAGCAGCTTGCCGGAGAACTCGTTGGGCGAGCGGACGTCGACCAGGTTCTGCGAACCGATGGCGGCGACCACGTCGTCACGGAAGGCGCGGATGGAGGTGTCCTGCGGCTTGGCCTTGTAGTCGGTGGCGGCCCGCTCGGGGACCTCCTCGACCAGCTCGCGGGCGTCCAGCTCCCACTTCTTGCGGCCACCGTCGAGCAGCTTGACGTTGTCGTGGCCGTAGAGCTTGAAGTACCAGTAGGCGTACGAGGCGAACCAGTTGTTGTTGCCGCCGTAGAGGATCACCAGCGTGTCGTTGGCGATGCCCTTCGCCGACAGGAGCTTCTCGAAGCCCTCCTGGTCGATGAAGTCACGGCGGACCGGGTCCTGGAGGTCCTTCGTCCAGTCGATCCGGATGGCGTTCCTGATGTGGTTCTTCTCGTAGGCGGAGGTGTCCTCGTCGACCTCGACAATGGCGATGTTCGAGTCGTCCAGGTGCTCCTGCAGCCAGTCGGCGTCGACCAGGACGTCGCTACGGCTCATGCTCTTTCTCCTCCGGGGCAGTTGCGGCGGGGCGTGCGAGTGCGAAGGGGTGCGCGTGGCCGAGGCCGGCATGGCGCACGAATGGCCCTGAGCAGGGCTGGGGAACGCGGAAGTCGGGGCTTCCGCTCAGAAGGTGCGACAGAGCATGGCGGCAACGCGGCACAGGTCTACTGCCCGCCGCTTCGTGAGGTCCGCCTGTCGCTTCATGCCGTCGAGCTTAGGGACGGACCGGCGGGCGTGTCACCGGTGTGTCGTATTCTGAGACAGGATCGTCCGGCATACGGGAATACAGGAGCGTCCGGCGAGCCGTGGCACGGCTACCGGGCGCTGGTGCCCGTCCGTACATCTGCGGTACGGACGGGGGCGTCTCGCCTGTCGGACTGCCGGACAGCGTCCGGCCCCGTCCTACCCGGCCAGCCGCACGTTCGAACCCCGCACCGAGATCTCCAGACCGTTCCGCGCGGCCTCGACCTTGTCGAGTTCGACGCCGCCCGGCAGGTCGTCGATGGCCTGCTGGAAGTCGGTGATCTCACGGACCGAGTTCTCGGCGAGGTCGAGGCCCGCCAGGTCCGGCAGGGAGTCGGTGCGCACCTCGACGTTGTCGCCCTTGACGCTGACCGTGCTGAGCACCGAGAGCTGCTTGGTGCCGATCACCGGGGCGTCGATCTCCAGGCCGACCTCGATCTTGCCGCCCCCTCCGTCGGAGAGGCTCACCACCCGGGCGGTGATGCCGGGGGCGACGTCGGTGGGCTCGGACTTCGCGGCCTTGAGCAGCTCGTCGTACGCGATGGTCGCGGTGCCGGTCGCGGAGGCGGCCGTGGCGGAGCTGAAGTCGCCGGAGAACTCGACGCCCTTCATGTCGGCCCGCAGGCCGTCGATGCGGATCCGCTCGCCGTCGCCCGCGGCCGCCTCGTAGTTCTGGATGCCGACCTCGACGTCGTCCAGCGTGCCGCCGGCGACCTGGGTGAGGAACGGGAAGCCGTTGATGGCCACCTCGGGGGTGCTGGACAGGCCTTCGGTGGCCCGCAGCCGGTCAGCCACCTCACCCTCGGCGAAGTTGACGGCGAGCCGGTCGGCGGCCACGAACAGGCCGCCCAGGATCACGACGACGATCAGAAGTATTCGCAGCGCGCGCATGTTTCCCCACCCAGGCGGTCAGTCACGGACGACGGTCACCGTAACGCCAAACCGAACACCTGCCGGGATTTTGTCGATCACCTGTGACAGGCGGCGGGTCAGACCAGCGCCTGCCCCAGCACCCACAGCACCGGCGCCGCGGCGCTCAGCGGCAGGGCCACACCGGCGGTGAAGTGCACGAACCGGGACGGGTAGTCGTAGCTCGCCACCCGGTGGCCGATCAGCGCGCACCCGCCGGCCGCCACGCCGAGCAGCGCACCCGCGCCGTTCCCGACGCCGGTCATCCCGCCGACCGCGATGCCCGCACCCGTCGCCGCGAGCAGCGCGACGACCACGGAGGCCGGCGTCGGCAGCGGCAGCGCACGGGCCAGGACCGCCACGGCCACCGCGAGGGCGCCAAGAGTGACCGCGTCCGGCTCGGCGGCCAGATAGCCGGTCGCGATGACGGCCAGCGCGGCCGAGACGACGGTCGCCATCAGGCCGTACATCCGGGTGTCCGGGTCGGCGTGCGAGCGCAGTTGCAGCACCAGGGTCAGCAGCACCCACACCCCGAGCGTGCCGAGGATCGCGGCCGGCGCCTGGTCGCGGCCCGCGACCAGCAGCGCCACGTCCGCGGTCAGCGCGCCGGCGAACGCCAGCGCGATGCCCTGCCGGGCCGGCCACATGCCGTTCAGCCGGAACCAGCCCGCGGCCGTGACGGCCTGGAGCAGGACCAGCGGGACGAGCAGGGCGTACGAGCCGAGCGCCGCGCCGCCGGCCATCAGCAGTCCGAGCACCGCGGTGAGGGCGGCAGGCTGCAGCCCGGGCTCGATGATCGGCGACCGTCCTTCGAGCCGGGCCCGCTGAGCGGCCGTGAGCGGCGCCTCAGGAGTGGCCGGGGGCTCGGGGGCCTCGGGGGCCGGCTGGGGCCGCTCGTACGACCGCCGCGCCCACTGCCCGCTCTCCGGCGGCTGCGGCGGGACGTACGCCGGGGTCTGCTGGGCCCGCGTGTCCCAGGTCCGGCCCTCCCACTGCTGGGCGTACTGGCCGCCGCCCTGGGGCTGCTGCGGGTACGGGGCCTGCTGGTACTGCGGCGCCTGCTGAGAGTGGGGCCGACCCTGCTGGTACGAGGTCTGTCCCTGCTGGTGCGGGGGCTGTCCCTGCTGGTACTCGGGACGGCCCTGCTGCTGCGAGGAATGCCCCTGCTGATACTCCGGGCGCCCCTGCTGGTGCGGGGGCTGTCCCTGCCGGTACTGGCCCTGCTGCTGCGCGGACTGCCCCTGCTGGTACTCGGGACGGCCCTGCTGGTACTGGGGCTGCTGCTCCTGGCGGTACTGCGGCTGTCCCTGCTGGTAGGGGTCGTACCCGCCGTCGTACGGGCCCTCGTACGGCTGGTTGCTCATCGGTGTGGTCACCCTCCTGCGAACGGCGGGAGCACCTCGACCGTGCCGCCCTCGGCCAGCCGTACCGTCTCATGCCCGCGGGTGCCCACGGGGTCACCGTCGACAAGGAACGAGCATCGCTGCAGGACGCGCACCAGTTCACCGGGGTGTCGCTCGCGCACGCCGGCGAGCGCCTCGGCGAGCGTCGCCGCGTCGAACGGCTCCTCGGCGATGCCGGCCGCGGCCTTCGCGGCCGCCCAGTAGCGCACCGTGACCTTTGCCATCTCGTCCTCAAGTCAATCGGCAGAACCTGGCTGTGACTACGGTCAGGCTAGCCCGCCGCACCGACGGCCCAGTCCCCGATACGGGCCAGGAGGGCGTCGGTGGCCGCGTGCTCGGCGTGGCCCATGCCGGACTCGAGCCAGAGTTCGCCGTGGTCACCGGCGGCCTCGGCCAGCATGTGGGGGTGGTCGACGGGGAAGTAGCCGTCGCGGTCGCCGTGGACCAGCAGGAGCGGCGTCGGCGCGATCCGGGGGACCGCCTCGACCGGCGAGAGCGGGACGGGGTTCCAGCCCCGGTGGTGGATACGGGTGCGCAGACCGTAGCGGCCCAGCAGGCGGCCCTCGGGGCGGGTGACGAGCCAGTGGACACGGCGCATGGGGGCCGTGCCCCGGTAGTACCAACGGGCCGGGGCGCTCACCGACACGACCGCCTCGGTCTGCCGGGCGTTGAGCGCCGCGTGCCGCAGCACCACCGAGCCGCCCATGGAGAAGCCGACGGTCACCACGCGCGCGTGCCCCTGTTCCCGCGCCCACGCCACCGCCGCCGCCAGGTCGAAGACCTCGCGGTCACCGACGGTCGAGTGCCCGCCGGACGCCCCGTGGCCCCGGAAGGAGAACGTGATCACGGCGCCGTACCGCGCGAACGCCGAGGCGACGCGGCGCACGTGCGGTTTGTCCACATCGCCGGTGAAACCGTGCGCCACGACGAACGCCGGGTGGTCGGTGGATGGCGTCAGGGTTTCGTACACGGCCGCACCCGGCTCGTACAGGGCGTCGATCCGCACACCGTCCGCGGTGTGCAGAAACGTCCGTGAGGAGGCGCGTCCGCTCGCCCCGGCCGTCTCATATGCCGGACGAACGGTGGTGGAACGTGCCGCTTGGCCTGCCGGACCGTTGCTCATGTGGGCTATTCTGCTGTGCAGAGGACTCGGGCAGCGTTGCCCCCGGGTCCTTTTGTGCTTTCGGAAGCGTTGTATACGAGGCGGAGAACCGCAGGTGACCGCAGGTGTACGGGCCCCGGGATCGCAGAGCAGTGCCGCATCGCACAACGTCCTCGCAGGGACCGAGGAGGAACCAGACGTATGAGTTCTCTGCTGCTCCTGACCAACGCTCTCCAGCCGTCGACGGAGGTGCTGCCCGCGCTCGGCCTGCTGCTGCACAACGTGCGCGTGGCTCCGGCGGAGGGACCCGCCCTCGTCGACACCCCCGGTGCCGACGTCATCCTCGTCGACGGCCGGCGCGACCTCCCCCAGGTCCGCAGCCTCTGCCAGCTGCTGCGCTCCACCGGCCCCGGCTGCCCCCTCGTCCTCGTGGTGACCGAGGGCGGCCTCGCCGCCGTCACCGCCGACTGGGGCATCGACGACGTACTGCTCGACACCGCCGGACCCGCCGAGGTCGAGGCCCGCCTCCGCCTGGCCACGGGCCGGCAGCAGATCGTCAACGACGACTCCCCGATGGAGATCCGCAACGGTGATCTGTCGGTGGACGAGGCCACCTACAGCGCCAAGCTCAAGGGCCGCGTCCTCGACCTCACCTTCAAGGAGTTCGAGCTCCTGAAGTACCTCGCGCAGCACCCGGGCCGCGTCTTCACCCGTGCCCAGCTGCTCCAGGAGGTCTGGGGCTACGACTACTTCGGCGGCACCCGCACGGTCGACGTCCATGTACGGCGGCTGCGCGCCAAGCTCGGCCCCGAGCACGAGTCGCTGATCGGGACCGTCCGCAACGTCGGTTATCGATTCGTTACGCCGGAGAAGGTGGACCGCGCGGCGGACGAGGCCAAGGCCAGGGCTGCCCGGCCAAAGCCGGAGGATGCGGGCGAGACGGCCCCGTTGGGCGCCCCCGAGGTACCGGCGGACGTGTAGCGGGCGCGCGGGCGCCCCTCAAGGGGTGCGCCCGCCCACGCACGGCTGCGCACAACGCTCCGTACGCCCTGCCCAGAGCGGGTCCATCCGCGTAGACTCCGCGCGTGGCCAAGGTGACTCGGGATGATGTGGCGCGGCTGGCGGGGACCTCCACCGCCGTGGTCAGTTACGTCATCAACAACGGACCCCGGCCGGTCGCCCCGGCCACGCGCGAGCGTGTCCTCGCCGCCATCAAGGAGCTGGGCTACCGACCGGACCGGGTGGCCCAGGCGATGGCCTCCCGGCGCACCGACCTCATAGGCCTGATCGTCCCGGACGCCCGCCAGCCCTTCTTCGGGGAGATGGCGCACGCGGTGGAATGGGCGGCCGCCGAGCGCGGAAAGATGGTGCTCGTCGGGAACTCCGACTACGTCGGCGAGCGCGAGGTCCACTATCTGCGGGCGTTCCTCGGGATGCGGGTCTCCGGGCTCATCCTTGTCAGCCACGCGCTGAACGACATGGCCGCCGCCGAGATCGAGGCCTGGGACGCCCGTGTCGTCCTTCTCCACGAGCGCCCCGAGGCCATGGACGACGTCGCCGTCGTGACGGACGACCTGGGCGGCGCCCAGCTCGCCGTGCGCCATCTGCTGGAGCACGGCTACGAGTACGTGGCCTGTATGGGCGGCACCGCCGAGACGCCCGCCGTCGGCGACCCGGTCTCCGACCACGTCGAGGGGTGGCGGCGCGCCATGGCCGAGGCCGGGCTGCCGACCGAGGGACGGCTCTTCGAGGCGCCGTACAACCGCTACGACGCCTACCGCGTCGCCCTGGAGATCCTGTCCGGCCCGAAGCGGCCGCCCGCGGTCTTCTGCTCCACCGACGACCAGGCCATCGGCCTGCTGCGCGCGGCGCGCGAGCTGCGGATCGACGTGCCCGGGGAGCTGGCCGTGGCCGGCTTCGACGACATCAAGGAGGCGGCGCTCGCGGACCCGCCGCTGACCACGGTCGCCTCCGACCGTTCGGCGATGGCGCGGGCCGCGGTGGACCTCGTCCTCGACGACGGGCTGCGGGTGGCGGGGTCGCGCCGGGAGCGGCTCAAGCAGTTCCCCTCGCGGCTCGTGGTGCGCAGCTCCTGCGGCTGCTAGCGCCTGTCCTTATATCGGGCATACAAGGTTCTGCCGGGCTTCTCAGGCAGCACTCAGGGAGCTCTCATGGACGGGCGACAAGCTCATGGACATGACCGAGAGCTTCCGCCGCGACGGCGAGTACGAGACCTACGGAAACCCGTACCAGGGCGGGCAGCGGCACGCCCCCTCTCCTGTCGACCCCGAGTGGCCGCCTCCGCCCGCGTCCCCGCCGCAGCAGCACCCGTCGGCGCTGCTCGCCGAGCCCGTGGCCGCACCGCCCAGGGCGAGGAAGCGCAGCCGCGGAACCGGAGCGCTGCTGGCCGCCGTGGCGATCGTCGCCGCGGCCGTCGGCGGCGGCACGGCCTACGGCTTCCAGGAGCTGACCGGCGGCGACACGGTGGCCTCCTCCAGCACCAGCACCGACGTCGTGCCGTCGAGCCAGAAGGGCACGGTCGCCGGCGTGGCCAGGGCGGTCAGCCCGAACATCGTCGAGATCAGCGCCGCCACGAGCGCCGGGTCGTCCACCGGTTCCGGTGTGATCATCACCGACGACGGCGAGATCATCACCAACAACCACGTGGTCTCCGGCGCCTCCCAGGTCAAGGTGACCACCAGCGACGGCAAGGAGTACACGGCCGACGTCGTCGGCACCGACAGCAGCAAGGACCTCGCCCTGATCAAGCTGGAGAACGCCTCCGGGCTGACGGCGGCGACCCTCGGCGACTCCGACGGCGTGCAGGTCGGCGACGAGGTCGTGGCGATCGGCTCGCCCGAGGGCCTGACCGGCACGGTGACGAGCGGCATCGTCTCCGCGCTGGACCGTGACGTGACCGTCTCCACCGAGGAGGGTCAGCAGCGACAGCAGCCGGGCGGCGGCTGGCCGTTCGAGTTCGACGGCAGGAAGTTCAACGGCGACACCGGGTCGTCCACGACGACGTACAAGGCGCTCCAGACCGACGCGTCGCTCAACCCCGGCAACTCCGGCGGCGCGCTGATCGACATGAACGGCAACATCATCGGCATCAACTCCGCGATGTACTCGGCGGCGGGCTCGTCGTCCGACGCGGGCAGCGTGGGCCTCGGCTTCGCGATCCCGGTCAACACCGTCAAGGCCGACCTGGTGAAGCTGCGGGCGGGGGCGACGGACTGAGGCCGGCGGACCGACCGCCGTCCGCGAACATGCGACGCTGGCAGCGTCAGCCTCCGTCTCCACCGCACCCAAGGAAACCCGAGCCATGAGCCCCGTCGAAGGCGACCGTGACCCCCAGCGCATCCTCATCGTCGACGACGAGCCGGCGGTGCGCGAAGCACTCAAGCGCAGCCTCGCCTTCGAGGGGTACGACACGGAGGTGGCGGTCGACGGCGCGGACGCGCTGGAGAAGGCGTCCGCCTACCGGCCCGACCTGGTCGTCCTCGACATCCAGATGCCCCGCATGGACGGCCTGACCGCCGCGCGCCGCATCCGGGGCACCGGGGACACCACGCCCATCCTGATGCTGACGGCGCGCGACACGGTCGGTGACCGGGTGACGGGTCTGGACGCCGGGGCGGACGACTACCTGGTCAAACCCTTCGAACTGGACGAGCTGTTCGCCCGGATCCGCGCGCTGCTGCGGCGCAGCTCCTACGCCGCGACGGTGGCGGCGGCCGGTGCGCGGGAGGACGAGGCGCTGGTCTTCGCCGACCTGCGCATGGACCTCGCGACGCGGGAGGTGACGCGGGGCGGGCGGCCGGTGGAGCTGACGCGCACGGAGTTCACGCTCCTGGAGATGTTCATGGCCCATCCGCGGCAGGTCCTCACCCGGGAGCAGATCCTGAAGGCGGTGTGGGGCTTCGACTTCGAGCCGTCGTCCAACTCCCTGGACGTGTACGTGATGTACCTGCGCCGCAAGACGGAGGCGGGGGGCGAGCCGCGGCTCGTGCACACCGTGCGAGGTGTGGGCTACGCGCTGCGGCAGGGCGGCGCGGAGTGAACACGGTGACCCGGCGCTTCCGCGCCCTGCCCATCCGCTCCCGGCTGGCGCTGCTGGTGGCGGCGGCGGTGGCGTTCGCGGTGGCCGCGGTTTCGGTCAGCTGCTGGTTCATCGTGCAGGGGAAGCTGTACGGGCAGGTCGACGACGACCTGAGGAAGGCGTCGATCAGGATGCCCGGGCAGCTCCAGGACGCCCTCGACAACTGCACCGAGACCCCGTACGGCACGGGGCTCTTCCGCAACAGCTACTCCCAGCTGGTCCAGGAGGACGGAACCGTCTGCATCCTCCAGGACTCCCCGGCAACGGTGAAGGTCAACCAGGCCGACAAGGACAAGATCAAGGACGGCAACACCCACGACCTGTACTTCCGCAACGGCGCCGCCAGGGACGGCACCGACGTGCGGGTGCTGATCCGGCCCCTGGGCGCCACCACCACGGCCACCGGGGAGAGCGGACCCAACGTCGGACTCGTCGTCGCCGTGTCCCTGAAGAGCACCCAGGAGACCCTCAACGACCTCGCCCTGCTGCTTCTCCTCGTCTCCGGCGTCGGCGTCATCGGCGCGGGAGCCGCCGGCCTCGCGGTCGCCCGCGCCGGCCTGCGCCCCGTCGACAAGCTCACCGAAGCCGTCGAACACGTGGCCCGTACCGAGGACCTGAACGTCCGCATCCCCGTGGAGGACGACAGCGAGGACGAGGTCGCCCGGCTCTCGCGTTCCTTCAACTCCATGACCTCCGCGCTGGCCAGCTCCCGCGACCTGCAGCAGCAGCTCATCGCGGACGCCGGTCACGAACTCCGGACACCGCTGACCTCCCTGCGCACGAACATCGAACTGCTCACCCGCAGCGAGGAGACCGGCCGCCCCCTGCCCGAGGCCGACCGCAAGGCGCTGCTCGCCTCGGTGAAGGCCCAGATGACGGAACTCGCCGCGCTGATCGGCGACCTGCAGGAGCTGTCCCGCCCGGACACCGACCAGCAGTCGGGAAAGGCACAGGTGATCGCCCTGCACGACACCGTCGAGTCGGCCCTGCGCCGCGCCCGCCTGCGCGGCCCGGAGCTGACGATCACGGCCGACGTGCGGCCCTGGTACGTACGGGCGGAGCCGTCCGCGCTGGAGCGGGCGGTGGTCAACATCCTGGACAACGCGGTGAAGTTCAGCCCGGAGGGCGGCACGATCGAGGTGGTGCTGAACGACGGCGTCCTCACCGTCCGCGACCACGGCTCCGGCATCCCCGCCGACGAACTCCCCCACGTCTTCGACCGTTTCTGGCGTTCACCTTCCGCCCGGGCACTGCCCGGCTCCGGCCTCGGCCTGTCCATCGTGGCCCGTACGGTGCAGCAGTCGGGCGGCGAGGTGACGCTGAGCCCGGCACAGGGGGGCGGCACGGCGGTGACGGTACGGCTGCCGGGGGCCCCGACCCCGCCACCCGAGGTGCCGTAGGCGCCGACGTGCCGCCGGGCGGCGCCGCGCTCAGTTCTCGCCGACCGCCAGCCCGGAGCCCGTCAGCCGGATCCGGATCCCGTCCTTCTCCACCCGCACGTCCCGCAGCCGCAGCTCTCCCTGTTCCGGCTCGGGCAGTTCGAAGGCGAGGGACAGCCGGTCGGCGAGGACCGGGCGGGTGAGCCGGGGCAGCACGTCGAGGAGGTCGGGTTCGAGGCCCAGTCGGCTCAGTACCTCGGGGTGGTCCAGCGCCAGGTCGACGAGGTTGAGGCGGACGGCCTGCCGGGCGAAGCGCGTCGAGCCGGTCAGCTGTGCGAGCTCGCCGTCGTCGGCCAGCGCCTCGCGCACGGCGGAGTCGGGCACGCCGAGCCGCTCGACGACGGCCGGGACGGACAGCAGCGCCTTCGCCTTGCGGGTCTCCCGGGCGAGGCCGGCGGCCGCCTTCGGCGTCAGGTGCAGTCCCTCGGAGGCGCGGGTGCCCGGGCGGTACGTCGCCAGGTCGCCGATGTCCAGGCGCATGCCGCCGATGTGCGTCGCGATGCCGCGCTCGCCCTGCCGCCGGATCTGTGCCTCTGCCCGCAGCCGCAGGTCGTGCCCGGCGACCGGCAGTCTGCCGCTCGCCCGCACCCGGTCGCGGCCTTCACCGGTGAACGTCACCTGGGACGCGCCGAGTTCACGGTTGAGGTCGGCGAACGAGAGCAGGACGTCGCCGTCCAGCCGGGGAACCCGGGCGCCGCGCACCGCGGTCGGGCCGTCGGCCGTGAGCGTCACGTCCCGCGCGGTGGCCGACACCCGGGCCAGCGAGACCCGGTCGGCGGCGACGTCGGGGACGGTCAGCCGTACCGCGTCCAGGCGTTTGTCACCGAGCTGGGTCAGGAAGGGGAAGCCGTCGATCTCCACCTCGGGGGCCGCGGCCAGCTGCAACCGGTCCCGCAGGGTGTCCGCGGCACGGTGCTCGGCGTAGCGCACCGCCCAGCGGTCGGCGAGGGTGAGGAAGGCCGCGCCGGCCAGCAGGACCACCGTCGCCTTCAGGGCGAACGGCAGCCCCGCGAACCGGCCGCGCCGCCGTCGGCGACGGCCGCCGCGGCGGTGGTTGGGCGGGGCCCATGGTTCGTCCTCCTCGGGCTGGTCGAGACCCGGGAGGTCCGTCGGGGGATGCGTCAAGATGTGGTGGGGGGTACGCATCGATCCATCCGAACATGCGTACCCGCCCCACCCGCAACCTGAATCGGAGGTGTGCGACCCAGTTCACTGCGGACTCCCGACAGCGGTGAACTGGTCGCGGTCCCTCCCGCTACCGCAGGACCGTGATGCGGTCCGCCGCCGGCGGCGCGATCGGGTTCGTCGCCGAGGAGTTGGCCGTGAGGTACTTCTCCAGGGCCGTCAGGTCGTCCTCGCCGACGAGGTCGTTGGTGCCCTGGCCCAGCGTCGGGAAGCCGTCGCCGCCGCCCGCGAGGAAGCTGTTGCTCGCGACACGGTAGACCGCGGACGGGTCGATCGCCGCGCCGTTCAGCCTGATGGAGTCCGTGACCACGCGGTCGGCGCCGCTCTTGGTCAGGTCCAGGGTGTACGTCAGCCCGGCGGACGGCTGGAGCACCTTCGGCGCGGCCTCGTTGGCCCCGCTGACCTGCTCCTTGAGGACCTGGATCAGCTGGGCACCCGTGAGGTCCTGGAGGTTGACGGTGTTGGCGAACGGCTGGACCGTGAAGCCCTCGGCGTACGTCACCACGCCGTCGCCCTCGCCTCCCTTGGCCGCGTAGGTGAGCGGCGCGCGGATGCCGCCGGGGTTCATCAACGCCACGTCGGCCTCCGGGTCCAGCTCCTTGCCGTAGGCGAGCTGGGCGTCGGCGATGAGGTCACCGAGCGGGGACTCGGTGCCGGTGCTGGTGATGTCGGCGGAGATGTGGCCGATGGCGCGGTTGCCGATGGGCGCGGCCAGGGTGTTCCACCGGTCGATCAGGCGGGTCATGTCCGGCGCCTTGGGGACGTCCCGGGTGACCACGTGGTTCGCCGACCGCACGGCCGTACGGGCGATGTCACCGGTCCACCGGTCGTACGTCAGCGTCGTGTCGGTGTAGAGGCGGCCGAAGGAGGACGCCGAGGTGACCATGCGGGGCTGGCCCGCCGGGTCGTCGATGGTGCAGACGTACGGCGCGTGGGTGTGGCCGGTGACGAGCGCGTCGACCTGCGGGGTGACGTTCTTGGCGATGTCGACGATCGGACCGGAGACGCCGTCGCCCGCGCCCGGGGAGTCGCAGTCGTAGTTGTACGCGGTGCCGGCCGGGAAGCCGCCCTCGTGGATCAGGGCGACGATGGACTTCACGCCCTGCCGCTGGAGGACCTTCGCGTACTTGTTGATCGTCTCGACCTCGTCCTTGAAGGAGAGGCCCTTGACGCCCTCGGCGGAGACGATGTCCGGGGTGGCCTCCAGGGTCACGCCGATGAAGCCGACCTTGACGCCGTTCTTCTTCCACACCCAGTAGGGCTCGAGAAGGGGCTTCTTCGTCTTCTCCTCGATGACGTTCGCCGCGAGGTAGGGGAAGTCGGCGCCCTTGAACTTCTTGTCCGTGTAGCAGCCCTCGGTGGGGTGGCAGCCGCCGTTCTGGAGGCGGCCCAGCTCCTCGGCGCCCTCGTCGAACTCGTGGTTGCCGACGCTCGTCACGTCCAGGTCGAGCTTGTTCAGCGCCTCGATGGTGGGCTCGTCGTGGAAGAGGCCCGAGATCAGCGGGGAGGCGCCGACCATGTCGCCGCCGGCCGCGGTGATCGAGTACCTGTTGCCCTCGCGGGCCTCGCGCAGATGCGTCGCGAGGTACTCGACGCCACCCGCGTCGATGGTCTTCGTGGTGCCGTCGGGCTGGAGTTCGGTGACGCGGCCGGAGGAGCCGGCCGGCGGTTCGAGGTTGCCGTGCAGGTCGTTGAAGGACAGCAGCTGCACGTCCTGGTAGCGGCTCGGCCCGTGACCGCCGTGCCCGCCGTGGTTGTCGTGGGCGCTCGCGGTCGACGGCAGCGCGGCGGCCAGCGCGCCGACCGTGGTGAGTCCGGCGGCTGCGGCGAGCAGGCGGGTCGTACGTCGTCTGCGGTGTGGCTGAGGTGTGGCCGGCATGTGCTCCCCTGTGGTCTTCTCAGGCCTTTGTTCGATCGGCCGAAGCCTAGAGTCAACGCGCGTAGCGGCACAGGGGGTTCAGGGTTACATCCTGGTATCCACAGACGTTTTCCCGTGCTTTCCCCCCTCTGCTCCCCGTACCGCCACTTTGCCGCGCCCGCCCCGTACCCTCATAGGCATGACCAGCGACGACAGCGCACGGCCCGGCGGCCCCCTCTCCCGTTCCCTCGAGACCCGCGCCGCGCTCGCCCCGGAGCAGACCGAGGCCGTCCTCGACCTGCTCGCGACGGCCGCGCGCACCGATGGCCAGCAGGCGGTGTCCGAGCAGGGCCGGCTCCAGATCCGCGGCGGCGCCCGGGAGGGCGTGTCCCATCTGCTGCTCACCGCCGGGGACCAACTCGTCGGCTACGCCCAGCTGGAGGACACCGACCCGGTGGAGGCGCCGGCCGCCGAACTGGTCGTCCACCCCGCGCACCGAGGCCATGGACACGGCCGTGCCCTCGGCTCCGCGCTGCTGGCCGCGTCCGGCAAGCGGCTGCGGGTGTGGGCGCACGGCGGCCACGCCGCCGCCCGGCACCTCGCCCAGGTGCTGGGACTCACGCTCTTCCGCGAACTGCGCCAGATGCGGCGGCCGTTGACCGGTCTCGACCTGCCCGAGCCGGTGCTGCCGCAGGACGTGACCGTGCGCACCTTCGCACCCGGACAGGACGACGCGGCCTGGCTGGCCGTCAACGCCGCCGCCTTCGCCCACCATCCCGAGCAGGGCTCGCTCACCCAGCGGGACCTCGACGCCCGCAGGGCCGAGCCGTGGTTCGACCCGGAGGGCTTCTTCCTCGCCTTCCGCGGCGACGAACTCGTCGGCTTCCACTGGACGAAGGTGCACGCCGAGGAGCAGCTCGGCGAGGTGTACGTGCTCGGTGTCGCGCCGGGCGCGCAGGGCACCGGACTGGGCAAGGCGCTCACCTCGATCGGCCTGCGGCATCTGGCGGCCCAGGCGCTGCCGACGGCGATGCTCTACGTCGACGCCGACAACAAGGCGGCGGTGGGCGTGTACGAGCGGCTGGGCTTCACGACGTACGAGACGGACCTGATGTACCGCACCGAGACCTGAGAAATATCGGCGCATAATCCCCCGAGGGGGGCGGCGATCTTGACGCCGCCCCCACTCGTACACCACCCTTTCACTACTCAATTAGTGAAAGGGTGGTGTACGAGTGGTCGAATACCGCATCGACCGGCGCAGCGGCGTCGCCACCTATGTCCAGATCGTCCAGCAGACCAAGCAGGCACTGCGGCTGGGCCTGTTGCAGCCCGGCGACAAGCTGCCGACGGCCCGCGAGGTCGTCGAGGCCACCGCCATCAACCCCAACACCGTCCTGAAGGCCTACCGCGAACTGGAGCGCGACGGCCTCGTCGAGGCGCGGCGCGGTCTCGGCACGTTCGTACGGCGGTCCCTGGGCGCGGCCCCGGCCGACTCCCCGTTGCGGGCGGAGCTGGTGGCGTGGGCCGAACGGGCGCGCACGGCTGGGCTGGAGCGGGAGGACGTGGAAGCGCTCTTCGCCGCCGTGCTCGACGAGCAGTACTCGGCACACCGGCAGCACGAGGGGGACCAGGCATGACCGACACCGCCGTCGAGGCGGCCGCGCTGGGCAAGAGGTTTCGGCGCAGGGGGCGGCAGGCGCTGGAGTCCTGCACCTTCCGGTTGCCGGCCGGTTCCGTCTGCGCCGTCATGGGCCCCAACGGCGCCGGCAAGTCGACCCTGCTCGCCCTCGCCGCCGGGCTGAGCGCGCCCACCGAAGGCACGCTCACGGTGCTCGGCGGCACCCCCGCCCAGTCCCGCGAGCGCCTGGCGTACGTCGCCCAGGACAAGCCCCTGCACCCGCAGCTCACCGTCGGCGAGACCCTGCGCCTGGGCCGCGAACTCAACCCCCGGGTCTGGGACGCGGCCGTCGCCGAGCGGATCGTCGCGGACGGCGACCTGCACCCGGACGAACGGATCCGCACGCTCTCCGGCGGCCAGCGCAGCCGGGTCGCGCTCGCCCTCGCGCTCGGCAAGCGGCCCGCGCTGCTGCTGCTGGACGAGCCGATGGCCGACCTCGACCCACTCGCCCGGCACCAGCTGATGGGCACGCTGATGGCCGACGCCGCCGAGCGCGGCACCACGGTCGTGATGTCCTCGCACGTCGTCGCCGACCTGGAGGGCTCCTGCGATCACCTTCTGCTGCTCGGCGCAGGACGCGTCCGGCTGGCCGGGCCGCTGGACGACCTGCTCGCCGCGCACACCCTCGTCACCGGCCCGGCGAGCGGCGACCTCGGCCCGCACACCGTCGTCGAGTCCCGCACGACCGGCCGCCAGCTCACCGCCCTGATACGCGCCCGGGGCCCGGTCGGCGCCGGCTGGGAGACGGCCGAGCCGTCCCTGGAGGAACTGGTGCTGTCCCATCTGCGCTCCGCCGAGGCACCGGAACTCCGCCTCGACGTCCCCGAGGAGGCCGTCGTATGACCGCCGTGACCGTTCCCGCGCGCGGTGGCCGTCCGCACGGCCTGACCTGGGCGATGCTCCGGCTGCACCGCTCGGCGCTGTGGTTCTGGGTGCTGCTGGTGACCGTCGCCGCGGGCGCCCTGCTGTGGGCGTACCACCCCAGCGCGTACGACGCGGTCGAGGAGTACCGCCGGTTGAACTGCCCCGGGCCCGGTTCGGACGTGTACTGCGACTCCACAGGCCCCGCCTACCAGCGCTACAGCACGCTCATGGACGTCGGCGGCGGACTGATCACCCTCGTCCCGCTCCTCACCGCCGCCTGGGCCGGCGGCGCGCTGATCGGCCGCGACCTGGAGAACGGGACGGCCCGGCTGGCCTGGACGCAGTCCGTCACGCCGGCCCGCTGGCTGGCCGCCAAGCTCGCGGTCCCGGCGGCACTGCTCGTCGCCGGCACGACCGTCCTCGCGCTGCTGCACCGGCTGGCCCTGACGGCCGAGGGCCCGGAGCTGCGCGAACTGGGCTGGCACGACGTGTACGCCAACAGCTCCTACCTCGCCACCGGCACCCTGGCCCCCGCCTACGCCCTGCTGGGCCTGGCGGTCGGCGCCCTCGCGGGCCTGCTCCTGGGGCGCAGTCTCCCGGCACTCGCCACAGGCGCCCTGGGCCTGCTGGTCCTCTCGTCCGCCCTGTCCACCCTGCGACCCCACCTGTGGCCGGTCCGCACCCTGATCGGCCGGAGCGGCCACCCCGAGCAGCCCGGCATGCTCGTCGACGAGGGCGCCCTCACGTCCACCGGCGCCCGCGTCAAGGACCCCCTCTGCACGGACGACCTCAGCTGCCTCACCGAACACGACGTCACCGGCTTCTACCGCGACTACCACCCCCCGGCCCACTTCTGGCCCCTCCAACTGACGGAAACAGCCGTCGTCCTCGCCTTGACCGCCCTGACGGCCGTGGCCGCCTTCCACCTCCTGAAACGCCGCATGCCCTGAGCGTGATCGCACAGTGGTGCGCACCCGGGAAGCGACGGACCCGGTGGTGCCCACCGCGATGACCCGACGGAAACCGCCGGGTCCGTGACGTCCGCCGCTGCCGGAGCCGCAAGGGCTGCAAGGGCTGCGGAGCCACGACGGCCCGTGACGCCGGACAGGACGCGGACACCGAGGCACCGGGGCGCGAGGCCGGCGAAAGGCACCGCTGACACCAGACCGTGGAGCGCGCCCGCCGGACCCGCCAAGGCCCCGGCCCGCCGTCGTCCGG
The DNA here is from genome assembly GCF_040686175.1 of Streptomyces sp. NPDC086077. Classification (NCBI taxonomy): domain Bacteria; kingdom Bacillati; phylum Actinomycetota; class Actinomycetes; order Kitasatosporales; family Streptomycetaceae; genus Streptomyces; species Streptomyces sp. NPDC086077. The sequence continues at coordinate 95,525 of NZ_JBFBJT010000004.1, forward strand.
AAGCATGATCAGGACGTGGACACCAAGGCACCGGGGCGCGAGGGCCACCGAGAACGCGACATCCGCGACAAGTCGCCGCCGACACCGGAGCCACGAACACGCGGACCCCGGCGCACCGAAGCGCCCGCGCAGCAGGGCGGCCAGGGCGCCGAGGCACCGGCCCGCCGGGCACGCCGTGTACGCGGACATCACGCAGGCCGCCGGCGCCGACGGGGACGACGGCCGTCGGCCGTCGCGCGCGCCGCGGCCAGCGGACCACCGCCCCGCCAGGCCACCCCGCAGCCCCGCCTGTGCATGATGGCCGTCAGGGACTCTCGCGTCGGGCCACCCGCCGACGTCGGACCCCGGGGAGCCGCCCCCCGCTATCCCGCACGTCATGTCTCCGTAACCATCGATTCAGCCAGGCTTGCGACGCTCGGCCAATGACGCCCGCCGTGCCAGAGCCTTCGCCGCCCCCCGAGGGCCTCGCGGGCAACGGGGCCCCGGTGATCCCCCCCGCCCGCTCCGACGCGCCCGTTTCGCCCCAGGCGCGGAAGAATGGGTTCATGAGTCAGCAGAACGCCCCGGCAGAGGTCCAGCACGCGCAGCCCTCCGTGGGCTCCATCGCCGCGCACCGGCCGCACACGGTCTCGGCCACCGTCTCCGACCTGGAACCCGACCTCGACGCCGACCTCGATGTCTACGAGGAGACGACGGTCGACGGCGTCCAGCTGCCCCAAGGCCGTTTCCTCGACAGGGAGCGCAGCTGGCTCGCCTTCAACGAGCGGGTTCTCGAACTCGCCGAGGATCCGAACACGCCCCTCCTGGAGCGCGCGAACTTCCTCGCGATCTTCGCCAGCAACCTGGACGAGTTCTTCATGGTCCGGGTGGCCGGACTGAAGCGCCGTATCGCCACCGGCGTCGCCACCCGCTCCGCCTCCGGCCTGCAGCCGATGCAGGTTCTGGAGATGATCTGGGCCCGCTCCCGCGAGCTGATGGCCCGGCACGCCGCCTGTTACCACGAGGACGTCGCCCCCGCGCTCGCGGAGGAGGGCATCCACCTGGTCCGCTGGAGCGAGCTGACCGAGAAGGAACAGGCCCGCCTGTTCACCCTCTTCCGGCACCAGATCTTCCCGGTCCTGACCCCCCTGGCCGTGGACCCCGCGCACCCGTTCCCGTACATCTCCGGCCTCTCCCTCAACCTGGCCGTCGTCGTACGCAACCCGGTCAGCGGCCACAGGCACTTCGCCCGCGTCAAGGTGCCCCCGCTGCTCTCCCGCTTCCTGGAGGCCGCCCCCGGCCGGTACGTCCCGCTCGAGGACGTCATCGCCGCGCACCTCGAAGAGCTCTTCCCCGGCATGGAGGTGCTGGAGCACCACGCCTTCCGGCTGACCAGGAACGAGGACCTGGAGGTCGAGGAGGACGACGCCGAGAACCTGCTCCAGGCCCTGGAGAAGGAGCTCATGCGCCGTCGGTTCGGCCCGCCGGTCCGCCTGGAGGTCGAGGAGTCCATCGACCGCGAGGTGCTGGACCTGCTGGTGCGCGAGCTGAAGATCGGCGAGGCCGAGGTCTACCCGCTGCCCGGCCCGCTCGACCTCACCGGCCTGTTCCGCATCCACCGCCTGGACCGGCCCGAGCTGAAGTACCCGAAGTTCGTCGCCGGCACGCACCGCGACCTCGCGGAGGTCGAGTCCGCGTCCGCGCCCGACATCTTCGCCGCGCTGCGCGCGAGGGACGTCCTGCTGCACCACCCGTACGACTCCTTCTCCACCTCCGTGCAGGCCTTCCTGGAGCAGGCCGCGTCCGACCCCGACGTCCTCGCCATCAAGCAGACCCTGTACCGGACCTCGGGCGACTCCCCCATCGTGGACGCGCTGATAGACGCCGCCGAGTCCGGCAAGCAGGTGCTCGTCCTGGTCGAGATCAAGGCCCGCTTCGACGAGCACGCCAACATCAAGTGGGCGCGCAAGCTGGAGGAGGCCGGCTGCCACGTGGTCTACGGCCTGGTCGGCCTGAAGACCCACTGCAAGCTGTCGCTGGTGGTCCGCCAGGAGGGCGACACGCTGCGGCGCTACAGCCACGTCGGCACCGGCAACTACCACCCGAAGACGGCCCGTCTCTACGAGGACCTCGGCGTGCTCACCGCCGACCCGCAGGTCGGCGCGGACCTGTCCGACCTGTTCAACCGGCTCTCCGGCTACTCCCGCCGGGAGACCTACCGCCGGCTGCTGGTGGCCCCCAAGTCGCTGCGCGACGGCCTGATAGCGCGGATCAACAAGGAGGTCCAGCACCACCGTGCCGGACGGCCCGCCTACGTCCGCATCAAGGTCAACTCGATGGTCGACGAGGCCGTCATCGACGCCCTGTACCGCGCGTCCATGGCAGGTGTCCCGGTCGACGTCTGGGTCCGCGGCATCTGCGCGATCCGGCCGGGCGTGACGGGCCTGTCGGAGAACGTCCGGGTCCGCTCGATCCTCGGCCGCTTCCTCGAACACTCCCGGGTCTTCGCCTTCGGCAACGGCGGCGAGCCAGAGGCGTGGATCGGCAGCGCCGACATGATGCACCGCAACCTCGACCGCCGTATCGAGGCCCTGGTGCGCGTCGTCGACCCGGCGCACCGCGCCGCACTCAACCGGCTCCTCGATACCGGTATGTCCGACTCCACCGCTTCCTGGCACCTGGGCCCGGACGGCGAGTGGACCCGGCACGCGGTGGACGCGGACGGCGGGCCCCTGCGGAACATCCAGGAGATGCTCATAGACGCCCGGAGGCGCCGGCGTGGCACAGCAACACCTTGACCCGACGGACCCGGTGGCCGGGACGGTGACGGGAGACGCCCTCGCGCGTTACCTGCGCGCCCAGGCCACGGAGTTCCTCCGTGCACTGCGGCAGCACCGGGAGACCGGTGCGGGGTCCGGCAACAACGGCACGGAGGAGACCGTCGACGCGGCGCGAGCCCTGCGCCGCTCAGCCCGCCGCATCAGCGGCAGCCTGCACACGTTCCGTCCGCTGCTGGACACCGACTGGTCGGAGGGCATGCGCCCGGAACTGGCCTGGCTCTCGGGCACCCTCGCCCTGGAGCACGCCTACGCGGCCCGCCTGGAGCGGCTGCTGCAGGCACTGCACCGGCTGTCGGGCGCGACCTTCCCGGCCCAGTCGGTGAACGCGGCCGCGGCCGGAGTGGCCACGGGCGGTCGCGCCGTCGGCGGGGCACGGGTGGCCGCGGGGGCACCGCCCACCGCCGGTCCCCCGACGACTCCGGAGCGCGGCAACCTCACGGTCGGCGCGGCCAAGGCGGGCGCCCTGCTCGAACGCCAGCTCACCCTCGCCCGGACCCGGGCGCACTCCAGCGCCCTGCGGGCCCTCGGCTCCTCCCGCTTCCACGCCGTCGCCGACAAGGTCGCCGTACTGGCCAGCGAGGTCCCGCTCACACCCGCCGCGGCCGGCGCCGACCTGCGACCGCAGGCGGCGGCGGCCCATGAGCGCCTCACCGACGCGGTGGCCGCGCTGCCCCTGGTCACGGCGGGCCATCCGTACAACGCGGCGGCCTTGACCCACGGCCTCTCCCCGGACCCCGTCCCGCACCCGCAGGACGCCCCCTGGCACCAGGTCCGCCTCCTGCTGCGGCTGCACCGCTACGCCCGCGAGGTCCTGGAGAGCGCGAACGCCCCGGTCGACGTCCGCCTGCTGACCGCCGGACAGGCGCTCAACCGGCACCGCGACGCCTCCGAGGCGGCAGCGGCGGCCGCAGCGGCGGCCCGCACGCCCCGCATCGCACCCGCGACGGCGTACGCGCTCGGCGTGCTGCACGCCGACCAGCGGCACGAGGTGGAGGCGGCCAGGTTCGAGTTCCAGCAGTCGTGGGGCGTGAACAGCCGTTGACCGGTACGAAGGACAACACCCCGGTCCAGGCGGCCGGCTGCGTACTGTGGCGCCGCTCCCCTGTCGCCGAGGGCCTGGAGCTCTGCCTGGTCCACCGCCCGAAGTACGACGACTGGTCCCACCCCAAGGGCAAGCTGAAGCGTGGTGAGGACCCGCTGGCGGGCGCGTTGCGCGAGGTCGAGGAGGAGAGCGGCTACGCCGCCGAGCCGGGCGCCGAGCTGCCCACCGTGCACTACATGGCGAACGGCCGCCCCAAGCAGGTCCGTTACTGGGCGGCCGAGGCCACCAGGGGCGGCTTCACCCCGAACGACGAGGTCGACCGCATCCTGTGGCTGCCTCCCACCGCGGCCCGGCTGCGCCTGACCCAGCCCCGCGACCGCGAACTGGTGGACGAACTCCTGGCGACGATGCGCCACGCCTAGGACGTCCCCGGCGCCCCGCTCAGGGACGCCCGGGCCCCGCGGAGCCGCCGGAACCGTCAAGATCCGGCCACATGCCCCGCCGCGTCCGTCCGGGCCAGGCTCCGCGCCCGGCGCGCGGGCCCACGCCAGCCGCAGACGCAACGGGCCACGCAGAAGGGCCCCTGCTCGACCGTGCTGGTGCGGTGCTCCGGACCGTCCTGACCTGGGCCGAACCGATCCTGCTCTGTCACACCCTCACGCTACCCGGACCAGGTGAACGGCCGGCCAGCCGGGAGTAAGCGTCTTGCACAGACCCGCCCCGGCCGCCCCCGAACACCCCGGCCGAACACTCCCCGCGCACGCCTCCACCACCCCCTGCACCGCGTGACGGCTCTACCTACCCGTCGTTAACCGGACAGCAGGGGGCCCGAGACGAACGCACGGCTGGGGGTAGGCAGACCATGGCGGAGCAGCACGGCAGGGCGGGCGGAACGGTCGTGGCGGCAGGGCTGGCGGCCTGCGCCTGCCTTCTCGCCTCCGGATGCACGAGCAGTGGCGCCGCCGCGGACGACGCCCGCCCGGCCGACCCGGTCGGCACACTGCACCGGGCCGCCGAAGCCCTCGTCGACGCGGGTACGTCCAAGGCGCGTACGTCGATGGAGATGGCGACCGGCGGCACCCGCGTCACCATCCGCGGCGAGGGCGTCTACGACTTCACCCACCAGCGCGGCCGGCTGAAGGTCCTGCTCCCCCAGGACCCGGCCGGCCAGACCGAGCACCGCCCGATCACCGAACTCCTCGCCCCCGGCGCCCTGTACATGAAGAACCGCGGCGCGGGGGTCCCGGCGGACAAGTGGGTGCGGGTCGACACGGCGACCCTCTCCGACGGAAACCTGGTCACCGGCGGGGCCACGGACCCGTACGCCGCCGCCGAGGTGCTGCGCGGCACCCGCTCGGCGAAGTACGTCGGCCGGACCGAGGTCGCGGGCACCGAGGTCCACCACTACCGGGGCACCGCCGATCTCACGAGGGCGGCGAGGGCCGCGTCGCCCGGGGGCCGGGCGTCGCTCGCGGCGGCGGCGAAAGGGTTCGCCACGGCTGAGGTCCCGTTCGACGTGTATCTCGACGACGAGGGCCGGATCCGAAAGGTCAGGCACCGCTTCAGCTTCGTCAACGGCCGGCAGGAAGGCACCGTGGCCGTCGCGTCCACGACCCTGCTCTACGACTTCGGCGCGCCCGTCGACGTGGCCCTGCCGCCCGAGGACGACATCTACGCGGGCCGGATCGCCGAGGAGTGACCGGCCTGAACTAGCCCGTCCGTGCCATGCGCGTTGTGTAGGCCACTCCCTACTCTAGGAAGCCGGTGACGGCAGAGAAGAGGTGATGCACGTGGCTCCGGTCGGCGGTACGGCAGTTCAGGACCACGTGGCCCTCGCCGAGATCGAGCTGTGCGGAGAGCTGATCATCGCGGCCTCCGCGGCGGACGAGGACCGGCTGAGCCTGGAGAGCATCGACCAGGTCCTGAGGGTGGCGGAGGAACGCGGGGACGACTCGCTGGGCAAGTGAGCGACAGCTCACGTCCGCAGCAGGCGCCCGATGGCCTTCGTGGCCTCCTCGACCTTGGCGTCGATCTCGTCCCCGCCCTTCAGCGCGGCGTCGGCGACGCAGTGCCGCAGGTGCTCCTCGAGCAACTGGAGGGCGAAGGACTGCAGGGCCTTGGTGGAGGCGGAGACCTGCGTGAGTATGTCGATGCAGTAGACGTCCTCGTCGACCATCCGCTGCAGGCCGCGGATCTGCCCCTCGATCCGGCGCAGCCGCTTCAGATGCTCGTCCTTCTGCTTGTGGTACCCGTGGATGCCCCGGTCGTGGTCGGTCACCACGCCCTCACCGGCCTCGGCGGTCGTCATCGCGTGCCCTCCATCCACATACCCCTACTGGGTATATCGTACCGAACTTTGCTGGGTATACGCCCCTTGGCCACTGCTCGGAGCCGGCCACCGAACCGCCCCCGTACAGATGCACGGAATTCATGGGCGACACTGGGGGACGGCCCGTTAGCCGTGGCCGGATGATGCGCCTAGCATCACCCTGACCGAAACCGAAGCACCCCGAGGACCCCAAGTGCGCTTTCGTCTGACCCCCAGGGAGACGAGCTTCTATGACATGTTCGCCGCATCCGCGGACAACATCGTCACGGGCTCGAAACTCCTGATGGAACTGCTCGGGGCGGACACCTCCGCCCGGGCCGAGATCGCGGAGCGTATGCGGGCAGCGGAACACGCCGGTGACGACGCCACGCACGCGATCTTCCACCAGCTGAACTCCTCCTTCATCACGCCCTTCGACCGCGAGGACATCTACTCCCTCGCGTCCTCCCTCGACGACATCATGGACTTCATGGAGGAGGCCGTCGACCTCGTCGTCCTCTACAACGTCGAGGAACTCCCCAAGGGCGTCGACCAGCAGATCGAGGTCCTCGCCCGCGCCGCCGAGCTGACGGCCGAGGCGATGCCCCACCTGCGCACGCTGGACAACCTCACCGAGTACTGGATCGAGGTCAACCGCCTGGAGAACCAGGCCGACCAGATCCACCGCAAGCTGCTTGCCCACCTCTTCAACGGCAAGTACGACGCGATGGAGGTGCTGAAGCTCAAGCAGATCGTCGACGTCCTCGAAGAGGCCGCCGACGCTTTCGAACACGTGGCGAACACGGTGGAGACCATCGCCGTCAAGGAGTCCTGACCCGTCCATGGAGACGTTCGCCCTGGTCGTGACCATCCTGGTCGCCCTCTTCTTCACCTACACCAACGGCTTCCACGACTCGGCGAACGCGATCGCGACGTCCGTGTCGACTCGCGCGCTGACGCCGAAGGCCGCACTCGCCATGGCCGCGGTCATGAACCTGGCCGGCGCCTTCCTCGGCAGCGGCGTCGCGAAAACGGTCAGCGAGGGTCTGATCGAGACGCCCAAGGGCTCCACGGGCATGGGCATCCTCTTCGCCGCCCTCCTCGGCGCCATCACCTGGAACCTCGTCACCTGGTACTTCGGCCTCCCGTCCTCCTCCTCCCACGCCCTCTTCGGCGGCATGGTCGGCGCGGCACTGGCCGGCGGCACGACGGTCTACTGGGACGGCGTGCTGGACAAGGTCGTCATCCCCATGTTCATCTCCCCCGTCGTCGGCCTGATCGTCGGCTACCTGGTGATGACGGCGATCATGTGGATCTTCCGCCGGGCCAACCCACACAAGGCCAAGCGCGGCTTCCGGATAGCGCAGACCGTCTCAGCGGCGGGCATGGCCCTGGGCCACGGCCTCCAGGACGCCCAGAAGACCATGGGTGTCGTCGTGATGGCCCTGGTCATCGCGGACGTCGAGGACTACGGCGACCCGATCCCGCTCTGGGTCAAGATCGCCTGCGCCCTCATGCTCTCCCTCGGCACCTACGCCGGCGGCTGGCGCATCATGCGCACCCTCGGCCGCAAGATCATCGAACTCGATCCCCCGCAGGGCTTCGCCGCCGAGACGACGGGCGCGTCGATCATGTTCACCACGGCCTTCCTCTTCAAGGCCCCCATCTCCACGACCCACGTCATCACCTCGGCCATCATGGGCGTCGGCGCGACGAAGCGCGTGAACGCGGTCCGCTGGGGCGTGGCCAAGAACATCGTCCTGGGCTGGTTCATCACCATGCCGGCAGCCGCCGTCGTCGCGGCCTGCGCCTTCGGCGTCGTACACCTGGCGTTCCTCTAGAACCCCCGCAGCCTCAGTAGCCGACCGAACGGGACCCGCACCCGCCCACCCCGCACCACGCACCGGCACAAGGCGCCCCAGCAACCCGGCACCCACCCGCACAGGCCGCCGCAGGCACTCGCACGGAGGCCCGGCCGCACCCCCGCCAGGTACACGAAAACGACGGGGCCCGCCCCCGGGAGCCGGGGGCGGGCCCTTTTCGTCCTCGCGGTGGCACCGCCATGCAGCACCGCGAGGGGCTTGATCAGCCGAAACGCCCGGAGATGTAGTCCTCCGTGGCCTGGACCGACGGGTTGGAGAAGATCCGCTCCGTGTCGTCGATCTCGATCAGCTTGCCCGGCTGCCCCACGGCAGCCAGGTTGAAGAACGCCGTCCGGTCCGACACGCGCGCGGCCTGCTGCATGTTGTGCGTCACGATGACGATCGTGAAACGCTCCTTCAGCTCCCCGATCAGGTCCTCGATCGCCAACGTCGAGATCGGGTCGAGCGCGGAACACGGCTCGTCCATCAGCAGCACGTTCGGCTCGACGGCGATCGCCCGCGCGATGCACAGCCGCTGCTGCTGACCACCGGACAGCCCCGAGCCAGGCTTGTTCAGCCGGTCCTTGACCTCGTTCCAGAGGTTCGCGCCCTTGAGCGACTTCTCCACGATGTCGTCCAGCTGGGACTTCTTGTACGAGCCCAGCAGCTTCAGCCCCGCCGCCACGTTGTCGTACACCGACATCGTCGGGAACGGGTTCGGCCGCTGGAACACCATGCCGACCTCACGCCGCACGGACACGGGGTCGACCCCCTGCCCGTACAGGTTCTCGTCGTCGAGCATGACCTTGCCCTCGACCCGCCCGCCCGGAGTCACCTCGTGCATCCGGTTGAGCGTCCGCAGGAACGTGGACTTGCCGCATCCGGACGGCCCGATGAAGGCCGTGACCGAACGGGGCTCGATCGTCATCGAGATGTCCTCGATGGCACGGAAGGAGCTGTAGTAGGCGCTGAGGCCGCTGACATCAATGCGCTTGGCCATGTGAAATCACTGCTTCTTTCGGAATTCGGTCGCTGTGTGGCCGCGTCAGCGACCGGTCTTGGGGGCCTTCCAGCGGGCGATGCCGCGGGCCAGCAGATTCAGGATCATCACGAAGGCGATCAGCGTCAGCGACGCCGCCCACGCACGGTCGTACGCGGGTTCGGCACCGGCGCTCTGAGAGTACTGCTGGTAGATGTACAGCGGCAGCGAGGCCTGGGCCCCTTCAAACGGGTTGTTGTTGATGAACGGGTTACCGAACACCAGCAGCAGCACCGGCGCGGTCTCACCGGCGATACGGGCGACCGCCAGCATGATGCCGGTGGTGATACCACCGATCGCCGTCGGCAGGACGACCTTCAGGATCGTCCGCCACTTCGGCACGCCCAGTGCGAGTGACGCCTCGCGCAGCTCGTTCGGCACGAGCTTGAGCATCTCCTCCGTCGAGCGCACCACGACCGGCACCATCAGGATCGCCAGCGCGAGCGAGCCGGCGAAGCCGAAGGGCTGCATCTCGAACATCAGCATGATGCTGAGGATGAACAGACCGGCGACGATCGACGGGATACCCGTCATGACGTCGACGAAGAAGGTGACGGCCCGGGCGAGGTTCCCCCGCCCGTACTCGACGAGGTATATGGCGGTCAGGACACCGATCGGCGCGGCGATCAGCGTCGCGAGACCGACCTGCTCCAGGCTGCCGATGATGGCGTGGTAGATACCGCCACCGGCCTCGCGGTCACCCACGACGCCCATCGAGTGGGTCAGGAAGTACCCGTCCAGGACCTTCGTACCGCGCTGCACGGTCGCCCAGACCAGCGAGGCGAGCGGCACGACGGCGAGCATGAAGGCCACCCAGACCAGCGAGGTGGCCACACGGTCCTTGGCCTGCCGCTTGCCCTCGACGGCCGTGGCGATGGTGAACGTGCCGACGACGTAGAGGATCGCGGCGATCAGCCCCCACTGGATACGGCTGTCCAGCCCGGCCACCATGCCGACGCCCACGGCGACCGCGAGCGAGCCCGCGGCGATCGCGTAGGGAGCCCACTTGGGCAGGTTGGCACCGCGCAGCGTGTTGGGGCGCTTGGTGAGGACGGCGTGGCTCATGCGTTGGCCCCCGAGTACTCCTTGCGGCGGGCGATGATCGCGCGGGCCGCGCCGTTGACCAGCAGGGTGATGACGAACAGGACCAGACCGGAGGCGATCAGCGCGTCACGGCCGAAGGTGTCCGCCTCACCGAACTTGCTGGCGATGTTCTGGGCGAACGTGCCGCCGCCCGGGTCGAGCAGGCTGGTCTGGATGAGGAAGGAGGGGGAGAGCACGGTGGCGACGGCCATCGTCTCGCCGAGCGCGCGGCCGAGGCCGAGCATCGAGGCGGAGATCACGCCGGAGCGGCCGAACGGCAGCACCGCCATGCGGATGACCTCCCAGCGCGTGGCGCCGAGGGCCAGGGCCGCCTCCTCGTGCGTCTGCGGGACCTGGCGGAAGACCTCACGGCTGACGTTGGTGATGATCGGCAGGATCATGATCGCCAGCAGGATGCCGACCGTGAGCATCGAGCGGGCCGGGCCGCCGTCCCAGGAGAAGATGCCGGTCCATCCGAAGTACGCGTCGAGCCAGCTGAAAAGGCCGCCCAGCTGCGGTACGAGGATCAGGGCGCCCCAGAGGCCGTACACGATGGACGGCACGGCGGCGAGCAGGTCGATCACGTAGGCGATCGGGCCGCTCAGCCGGCGCGGGGCGTAGTGGGTCAGGAACAGGGCGATGGCGACCGCGATCGGGACCGCGATGACCATGGCGATGATCGAGGAGACCACGGTGCCGAAGGCCAGCACCGCGATGCCGAAGACCGGCGGCTGGGTGCCCGTGTTCCATTCGAAGGTGGTGAGGAAGTTGCCCTCGTCCTCGCTGATGGCGAGGACGGCGCGGTAGGTGAGGAAGACCGCGATCGCGGCCATGATCACCAGCAGCAGGATGCCCGACCCGCGGGAGAGACCGAGGAAGATCCGGTCACCGGGTCGGGTGGCGCCGCGGGCGGCGCGCTTGCGCTCGGTCTCCGTCGGCTGGGGCATGGGTGGGGGCGCGTCAGTGTACTTCGTCGTTATGTCCATCAGGTTCTCCGGTCTGCGGAGCCGGACTTGTCGTACGACTCCTGGCGGCGGTGCACCGGACGGTGCGGAGCCCGGCCCCCCGGGGGTGCGGGAGACCGGGCCGCGCACTCAGGTCAGCTCAGGCCCTCGATGGTGGTGCGGACCTTGGCGATGATCTCGGCGGGGATCGGCGCGTAGCCGGCGTCGGCCAGCTGGCCCTGGCCGTCCTCGCTCGCGATGTAGTTGAGGAACGCCTTGGTCGCGGGCAGGCTGTCGGCCTTGTTGCCCTTGTCGCAGACGATCTCGTAGGTGACCAGGGTGATCGGGTAGGCGCCCTCGGCCTTGGTCTTGTAGTTGATCTCCAGGGCGAGGTCCTTGCCCTGGCCGACGACCTCGGCGTCCGCGATGGCCGCGGTGGCACCGTCGGTGGAGGCCTTGACCGGCTCGGCGGCACCGGTGTCGATGGCGACGACGTCCATGCCCTCGGCGTAGGACAGCTCCATGTAGCTGATGGCGCCGGAGACCTGGGAGACCTGCTGGGCCACACCGGAGGAGCCGGAGGCCGACTGGCCGCCCTTGGCCTGCCAGGCCTTACCGCCCTCGTACTTCCAGTTGTCGGGGGTGGTGGCGATCAGGTACTTGGTGAAGTTGTCCGTGGTGCCGGACTCGTCCGAGCGGTGGAACGCCTGGATCTTCAGGTCGGGCAGGTCGGCGTCGGGGTTCAGCTTCTTGATCGCCGCGTCGTTCCACTTGGTGATCTTGCTGTCGAAGATCTTGGCGATCGTCTCGGCGTCCAGCACCAGATTGTCGACGCCCGGGACGTTGTAGGAGAGGGCGATCGGGCCGCCGACCATCGGGAGGTCGATGCCCTGGCCACCCTGGCAGACCTCCTTGGAGGCCGCGATCTCTTCCTCGTCCAGCGCGGAGTCGGAGCCGGCGAAGGCGACCTGACCCTGGTTGAACGCGGTGATACCGGCGCCGGACCCCGAGCCCTTGTAGTTGATCTGCACGTCCTTGCAGACCGCCGTGAACGCCTTCACCCAGGCGTCGATGGCGTTCTTCTGCGCGGAAGAGCCGTCGGCCAGCAGCTGGCCCTTGGCATCTCCACAGTCGATCGAGCCCGTGGCGGCGGCGCTCGCGGACGAGCCACCACCGTTGCCGGTGTCGTCGGAGCCGCACGCCGTGAGGGCCAGGGCGCCGGAGACGGCGAGAGCACCGAGGGTGAGGGCCCGCCGGTTCATGCGCTGAAGCTTCACTTTTCGGGAGTTCCTTCCAGGAGCCGCCGTCCTGTTCGGCGGCGTGCGAAGTGTGTTCGGAGGCGGACGCCTTCGAACACGCCCGTCGCCGGTAAGGCCGAAATTAGGCAGATCAGGTGAAGCCGCCTATGGCCGTAAGTGAACGGAGGGTGAACCCCTGCGGTCGGTGCGGTTAGGTCACGGAATGCTCACGCGAAGAGCACGTGAAGGTCCCAACCGAGCGCATACCGGCGCCCACCCCTTCGTCCACCTCCCTCAAACGGCACCAGACACGGACATAAGCAGAATTACCGAGAAAGCTACCTGAACCATTACGGGCCAGGTCAAGGCTTCCCGGCCTTTGGTGACGGTGCGTGACCTGTCCTGGTAAGAGGCAGGTCGGAATCGGCGCAGGGCGGAACCCGCGGCTCCGAGGTGACGTCTCGTCCCAAGTAAGCGGTGGGAGCGGGAGGCGCGTATGGAACGGCGTACGTTCATCGGGGGTGGCGCCGCCGCGGTCTTGGGGATCGCGTCGGCGGTGGCGTGCAGCGGCGGATCCGGCACCGCCACGGCCACCCCCACCACGGCCGGTGGCCCCTCCGCGTCGCCCACCGGGCTCGGTGCGACGGCCACGACGACCGCGACCACGGCCGCCGCCAACTGGTCGGCACTGGCCCGCGACCTCGACGGCGCGCTGGTGCGCCCCGGCGACGCCTCCTGGCCGGCCGCCCACCAGCTCTACAACACCCGCTTCGACGCGCTGAAGCCCGCCGCCGTCGCCTACGTCGCCCACCAGGGGGACATAGGCACGAGCCTCGCCTACGCCCGCGCCCGCGGCATACGCGTGGCGATCCGCAACGGCGGCCACTCCTACGCCGGCTGGTCGTCCGGCAACAACCGCCTGATCATCGACGTCTCCAAGCTCAACCACGTCCGCGCGAGCGGCAGCACCGCCGTCGTCGGCGCCGGCGCCAAGCTGATCGACGTCTACCGTTCCCTCGCCGCAAAGGGCGTCACCATACCCGCCGGCTCCTGCCCGACGGTCGGCGTCTCCGGCCTGGTGCTCGGCGGCGGGCACGGGGTGGTCTCCCGGGCGTACGGCCTGACCTGCGACAGCCTCACCGGGGCGAGCCTGGTCGCGGCCGGCGGCAAGCAGATCACCGCCGACGCCTCCCACCACCCCGACCTCTTCTGGGCGCTGCGCGGCGCGGGCAACGGCAACTTCGGCGTCGTCACCGAGCTGCACTTCCGTACCCACCCGGCCCCGCAGGCGGTCTCGGCGTATCTGACCTGGCCGTGGAGCAAGGCGGCCGCGGTCGTGAAGGCCTGGCAGGAGTGGGGCCCGGACCAGCCCGACGAGATCTGGTCGTCCCTCCACCTGGCGAACGCGGCCGGCGGCACCCCCACCGTCTCCGTCGCCGCCTTCTCCCTCGGCACCTACGGCGAACTCCAGAACGCCGTCGACCGCCTCGCCGCCCGGGTCGGCGCCTCCGCGTCCCACGTCTCGCTCAAGCGCCGCTCGTACGAGGAGTCGATGGAGGTCTACGCCGGCTGCTCCTCCTTCGCCACGGACACCCAGTGCCACCTTCCCGGCCCGACCCCCGGCCGCTCCCCGCAGGGCGCCCTGGGCCGCGAGACGTACGCCGCCCGCTCCGACTTCTTCGACCGCTCGCTCTCGGCGGCCGGCATCCGCGCGCTGCTCGCCCAGGTGACGTCGGTGCGCGGCGGAGCGGGCAGCATCGCGTTCACGGCCCTGGGCGGCGCGATCAACCGCGTCCCCCCGACGGCGACGGCCTTCGTGCACCGCCGCTCACGGATGCTGGCCCAGTACATAGCCTCCTGGCAGCCGGGCACCTCCGGCGGCTCGGCCCAGTCCTGGCTGGCCTCGGCCCACGGCGCGATGCGCCCGTACGCGTCGGGAGCGGCGTACCAGAACTACACGGACCCGACGCTGAAGAACTGGCGGGAGGCGTACTACGGGCCGGCGGCCCCGCGCCTGACCACGCTGAAGCGGATCTACGACCCGAACAGGATGTTCACGCACCCTCAAGCCCTGTAGCCGCGCAGCCTGTGCCAGGACGGCGAGGTGGCCGGGCGCCCGGCCGCCTAGGCGGCGAGGTCCCGCTCCTCGGCCTCCGTGGCCCCTCGGCGAGCCTCCGGGATCAGGGCCTCGCGCCCCTCCACCACGGACCGCCGCCGCACCAGCCACCCCGCTCGGCGCGATCGCTCCACGGCCGTCATCACGGGCGTCAGCATGGCCATGGCCAACGGCGACAGCAGCAGGGCGACGGCCGTCCCCAGCGCGAAGCCGCCGACGACGTCCGTCGGATAGTGCACGCCCATGTACACCCGGCAGATCCCTTCGAGCAGGGCCAGCCCGATACCGACGAGCCCGAACCGGCGATGGGCGACGAACAGCCCGACCCCGAGCGCCATCGCGATGGTCGCGTGATCGCTCACGAACGAGAAGTCGGACTTCCCGGAGACCAGGACCTCCAGCCCCTCATGCTCGAAGAAGGGCCGGGGACGCTCCACGAACCCCCGTATCGGCACGTTCACCAGCACCGCGATGCCCGCGGCCAGCGGCGCCCACACCAGCGCGGCGACGGAGCCCGCCGCCTCCTCGCCGGAGATGCCGCCGCGCCGCCGCACACTCCACCAGCACCACACCACGAGCAGCACCATGGCGAGCAGCAGCCCGTACTCACCGACGAACTCCATGGTCCGGTCGAACCAGCGCGGCGCTTCCTTGGCCAGGCCATTGATGTCGTAGAGCAGCTCGACGTCAGGGTTCGACCCGGATTGCGCGAGTCCAGCCATGATGCAGCGGCCCCTTCGTCGTCGTGTCTCGGGCGCATCCGTGCATGCGCCGCTCTGCCACCCCCGTGGTCCGTAGATCCGCGTCGATCCGCGTGCTGGATCCGTCCGGTCGGCTACGTCAACAGGAACGCACGACCTCCGTCAGTACGTTCCACATTCCACGAAATGATCACGCAGACGTTATCGAAGAGAGATACATAGCCGCAGCTCAGGGATGGGGTTCACGTTCCGTCTCCGCCCTTTTCAGACCGCCGAGGGGAGCGCTTTCGCGCCATCCTCGGTTACCCGGGTGGCACCGAAGTAGTCGGGGGTGTCGATCGGATCGAACCGGATCACCGTGTTCCGCCGAGGCGCGTTGATCATGTACCCGCCGCCGACATAGATCCCCACATGCCGGATGGCCCGGGAGTTGGTCAGGTCGTCCGAGAAGAACACCAGGTCACCGGGGAGCAGCTCGTCCCGCCGCGGGTGCGGCCCGGCGTTGTACTGGTCGTTGGCGACCCGGGGCAGGGTGATCCCCACGCTCTCGTACGCCGCCTTGGTCAGCCCCGAGCAGTCGAACCGTCCGCCCTGCTCGGGCGTGCCGTTGCCGCCCCAGAGATACAGCGTGCCGAGCTTCTTCTGCGCGTAGTGGATGGCGCCGGCGGCCTGCTCGGACGGGTCGACCCGTCCGACGGGCGCGGCGAAGCTCTCCTGGAGCGTCGTGATGACCCGGACGTAGTTCTGGGTCTCCTTGTACGGCGGCACGCCCCCGTACTTGATGACGGCGTAGGCGCCCGCGTTGTACGCGGCGAGCATGTTCTTCGTCGCGTCGCCGGGCACGTCCTTCACGTACTTCGCGAGCGTGCAGTCGTACGAGGCGGCCGACGGGATCGCGTCGTTCGGATCCCACACGTCGCGGTCCCCGTCACCGTCCCCGTCGATGCCGTGCGAGGCCCAGGTCCCCGGGATGAACTGCGCTATCCCCTGCGCCTGGGCGGGACTCCTGGCCGTCGGGTTGAACCCGCTCTCCTGGTACAACTGCGCGGCGAGCAGCGCCGGATTGATGGCCGGGCACAGATTGCCCCACTTCTGCACGAGCGTCTGATAAGCGGCGGGCACCGACCCCTTTGCCAGCTTCCGCCCCGCGCCGCCCACTCCGCCGACCAGGTTCCCGGCCACCAGGTACACGCCCACCACGAGCACCATCACGAAGGCGACCCCGGCACCCACGGCGGCGACCGCCACGACCCACGCCTTACGCACAGTCAACCGCCCCTCACCACCCGGCAGTACGCCGACGTCAGTGTAGAGGCGGGGCCGCGAAACGGCGCGAAGCTTCAGGCCGTCGTGGCCGGGACACAACGTCCGCCCGGCCCGGCGTCGTACTGGTCCGGCGTCCTACCGGCGGAAACGCGACGGCGGCTGACTGCCGGTCAGACGGCGTTCGTCCCGGCCCCCAGTGGACAGCCCACACCCGTGAGCTCCTCCGACGCCGCCCACAGCTGACGGGCCGCCGCCGGGTCGCTCGCCGCCGCCGAACGGCCCACCAGGGCCGGGGCGCCGCGCATCTCGCCGAGGCCGTCGGGGCCCACGTAGCTCGCGCCCGGCAGGTCCGTCACCGCCGCGTACAGGGTCGGCAGGGCGCCGGCCCGGTCGTCCTGGGCGACGATCCGGTTGGCGATCCGCATGGCGACGCGGGAGAGGGGGTTGGCCGCGTGGCTCTGGAGGTTGGTGGCCGCGTAGCCGGGATGGGCGGCGAGGGCGCGCACCCGGGAGCCGGATTCCGCCAGACGGCGCTGGAGTTCCAGGGTGAACAGGAGGTTCGCCAGCTTGGACCGGCCGTAGGCGCGGACCGGCGTGTAACCCGACGTCATGTTGAGGTCGTCGAAGTTCAGCCCGCCCGCAGCCCACCGGTGGGCGCCCGACGACACGGTCACGACGCGGTCGGTGACGTGGGGCAGCAACAGGTTCGTCAGTGCGAAGTGGCCGAGATGGTTCGTGCCGAACTGCATCTCGAAGCCGTCCTTGGTCCGCTGTTCGGGCAGCATCATCACGCCCGCGTTGTTGATCAGCAGGTCCAGCGGACGGTCGCCCCACTGCTGTGCGAAGTCCCGTACCGACGCCAGGTCCGCGAGGTCGAGCCGCCGGACCTCCGTACTCCCGCGCACCGTCGCGGCCGCCGTCTGCCCGCGCCTCGTGTCCCGCACCGCGAACACGACGTGCGCCCCCGCGTTCGCCAGCGCGTCGGCGGCGGCGAGGCCGATACCGCTGTTGGCGCCCGTGACGACCGCCGTCCGGCCGGCGAGCCCGGGCATCCGGCCGACGTTCCACTTGCCGATGTCCTTCGAGGTAGCCATGACCTCAATGTAGACGGCGACAACAATGCTGTCAATGACAACAATGGTGACGATGACAACAAAGCTGGCGCCGACAACATCGCGATAGGATGATGCGCATGCCCGAGACCCGCCCCTACCACCACGGAGACCTGCGCGCCGCCCTGCTCGCCGGCGCGGAGCGCACCCTGCGGGACAGGGGCGCCGCCGCACTGTCCCTGCGTGAACTCGCCCGCGAGACCGGCGTCAGCCACGCCGCCCCGGGCCGCCACTTCAAGGACAAGCAGGCCCTGCTCGACGCCCTGACCCTCGCCGGCTTCGAGCGCATGACCCGGATCCTGGAAGCCGCGGACGACCCCACGCTCGCCATGGAGGAGCGGCTCACCGCGCTCGCGCGCGCCTACCTCGGGTTCACCATCGACAACGCCGAGCTGCTGGAGCTCATGTACGCCCGCAAGCACGACCCGGACGTCTCCGAGCAGCTCGCCGCCGCCGTGGAGCGCACGATCACGCCCTTCCTCCGCCTGGTCGCGGACGCCCAGCGGCGCGGCGAGATCGTCGAGGGCGACCCCGAGCGCATCACCCTCCACGCGGGGGCCACCCTGCACGGCATCGCCGCGTTCACCGCCAACGGCACACTCCCGCCCCAGGACGCCCTCGACGGCGTCGGCGAGGTCGTCCACCACCTGCTGCACGGACTGCGCCCCCGCTGACCCCGCGTCACCGCCCGTACGGTGCGCGGCGATAGCCTTCACCCGGAGACCATCGACGCGACCGCTCCAGTCGTAAAGAGGCTCAACGACGGCACCACACCACAGGTTCCGCACCCACCTCGTTGCCCGGCGTTACCTGCCGTGATACACAGAGTGACCATACGAGGTATTCGTACGAAACCCGCCAAGCAATGACGCCAAGTCGACATACGACGGCGCCGTTGTCGGCGAGAATGAGGCCTGACCTCTGCGCACCGCAGGGGACTGCGGAACTACCCAACAGGGGCGGTGACTTACATGCTCTTTGCGGCCGACGAGGGAGACATCAACACCATCATCGGCGGGATCGCTCCGGACTGGGGCCCCTTCGGCAGCCTGGGCAACGAGGCCAAGGTGATGATCGAGGTGGTGATGGCCGTCGCCATCCTCATCTGCCTCGGCATCGCCATCTGGGGGGCGGCCAAACAGCGCATCGGCGCGACGGCCCTCCGGGACACCTTCAGCGCGGAACAGGGCAAGGGCCTCATCATCGCCGGCCTCACCGGAGTGTTCATCATCGGCTCCCTCGGCACGCTCTTCACCATCGTGTACGGCATGGCGGTGTAAGCGCGCCCACCCCGTCCTCCCCGGGCGCGCCCGGTCCCCACTACCCATCACCCGCCCGTCGTGCCCACCGGCTGAGGTTGCGTTTCCCTGATGTCCCTGATGTCGAGTCACCACACCGCGCCCGCGCGGGAACCAGCGCGGCTACCGTCGTACACCTACGCGGTCATTCGGTACGACGGTCTCCGCTACGACATCGAGGGGGCGGACGCGGCATGAGTCCCGGGGACGAACACGAGGCCTCCGGCGGTTACGGCGGCACCGGGCACACCCGTACCCGGCTGCCGGACGGCGAACCCTACGGCGGCGCCGCCCGCCGCCCCCGCAACTCCTCCCGAAGTCTGATCACGGTGGTCGGCGTGGTGGTCCTCCTGATCGCCGCGATCGCCTTCGCCAACCAAGGCGACGACGAACCGACTTCACCAAACGGCGGTGCGTCGGGCCCGGTGACGTCATCGACGGCGGCGAGCGGGGAACAGCCGGTGGACACCGAGTCAGCGGGCATCCCTACGGGGTTCGCCCATGACCAACAGGGCGCGGAGAGCGCGGCGGCGAACTACTCCATCGCGCTGGGTTCGGCCGAGATGTTCAGCAAGGCCGGCCGACAACAGATCGTCGGCACGGTGTACGCCCCCGATGTCGCCGCCGCCCGGCAGGCGGACCTGGACAGCGCGTACTCGAGCGAGGACTTCCTGGCCAACATCGGCCTCCAGAAGGACGGCACGGCTCCGAAGGGGCAGTCCTTCATCTCCCGCGTCATTCCGGTGGGCACCAAGGCCACCGCGTTCAGCGCCGACGACGCCACCGTGGAGGTCTGGTACACGTCTCTCTTCGGCCTGTCCGGCGAACGCTCCACCAACCCGGTGTCCGAAAGCTGGTACACGACGACGTACCAGCTGACGTGGATCGCGAACGACTGGAAGGTCACCGACTTCCAGCAGAAGGACGGACCCGTGCCGGTCGGTCGCGACCAACAGGCCTCCACCGCGGACGACATGACGAAGGCCGTCGAGGAGTACGGAGGGTTCACGTATGCGCGCTAACCACCGCTTCCTCACAGTCACGGCCGCCTTCGCGGCCGTACAGTCCACCGCGGTGCTGATGGCCACCCACGCCGTCGCCGCACCCACGCCTTCGCCGACCCCGAGCAACGACCCCTGCGATCTCATCCGCGGCCCCGCCAAGGACTACTGCGAACGAGGAAACGGCTCGAACCGCAGCGGTGTCGACTCCCCCTCCCTCGACCCCACCTCCACCCTCGACCCCCTCTCCTCCCTCGCCAAGGGCTGCGCCGACGCCGCCGCCTGGACCATCGACAAACTCAGCGCGGCCGTGCAGGACACCGCCAACGTCGACTTCACGAACGAGAAGTTCCTCCAGCAGTACGCCGTCGTCTTCGCCGCGTCCACGATCCTCACGCTCCTCCTCTGGCTCCTGGCCGTCGCCAAGCGAGCCGTCAGAGGCGTCCCCCTCTCCACCGCCATCGGCGAAGCCATCGGCTTCCTCTGGCTCACCGTCCTCGCCTCCGCCTTCACCCCCCTGATCCTCTACACCGTCGTCTCGGCCACCGACGGCGTCTCCGAGGTTCTCGCGAAGGCCACCGGCGACCAGACGGACGCCTTCTTCGGTAACTTCTCCGGCGCCCTGGAGAAGGGCGAGGACATCGGCGGCGGTCCGATCATGCTGATCGTCGTCTCCCTGGTCAGCATCCTCGCCGCCGGCGTCCTCTGGCTGGAACTCGTCATCAGGGCCGCCCTGCTCTACGTCGGCGCCCTCCTCGGCACCGTCGTCTACGCCGGCCTCGTCGACAAGAACCTGTGGGGCCACGTCCGCCGCTGGGCCGGCATCATGATCGCGGTCATCCTCGTGAAGCCCGTCATCGTGATCGTCCTCGGCCTGGCCGGCGCCCTCAGCGCCGACGACGGCCCCGACGCCTTCTCCGCGGTCGTCTCCGGCCTCGCGATCATCCTGCTCGCCATCTTCGCCTCCGCGATGATCTACCGGTTCGTCCCCGGCTTCGGCGACGAGATCGCGGGCTCCCGCAACAACCGCATCATGCAGAACGCCGAGGGCAAGGCCGCCGCCGTGATCAGCTCCCCCGCGACCCTGGTCGCCCAGGGCATCAAGACCCACAGCACCCGCGCGGACAACAACGGCCAGGCCCAGTCCGGCGGTGGCGGCGGCGCCCGCCCCGCCCACCAGGCCTCCGGCGGCGTCGCCGCCCACAGCTCCCGCCCCACGAACGGTGGCGGCGGATCTGTCCCCTCCGCCGCACCCGCGCCACGCTCGTCCAGCCCGATCAATACGCCCCACGCCAGCAACACCCGCAACAGCAGCGGCAACCGCTCAGGAGGTGAAGGGCGTTGACGACCGAGTCCCACCTGTCCCATCCGGTCACGCCCCGCCGTACATATCTGATCGGCCGCGCCCGGCCGAACGCGATCGTCGGCCGGAATCGAGAGACCGGCGAGATCGCGCTCATCATCGTCGGCGCGTTCCTCGGCATGATGTGCGGACTCCTCGTCCCGGTCCTGTCCCTGCGGATCGTGCTCCTCATGGGCTTCCCGATGCTGGCGCTGGCCGCGGTCTACGTGCCGTACAAGCACCGCACGCTCTACAAGTGGTTCGAGATCAACCGCAGCTACAAGCGCACCCTGCGCCAGAACGCCACCTACCGCTCCGGCGTCATGGAGGCGGGCACCCGGCTCGACGGGCGCGAGATCGAGATCGGCCCGCCGCCGGGCATCGGCCGCATCACCTGGCTCGCCGCCCCGTTCGGCCCCGACGAGATCGCCGTACTGCTGCACGCGGACCGCAAGACCGTCACCGCCGCCATCGAGATCGAGGGCCCCGGCGTCGGCCTGCGCGACAGCGAGGACCAGGACGCCCTCGTCGACCGCTTCGGCACCCTCCTCAAGCACGTGGCGAACGGCGACGGCTTCGTCACCCGCCTCCAGATGCTCGCCCGCACCCTCCCCGCCGACCCGGACGCCCACGCCAAGGACGTCTCCGTCCGCGGCGACGACCGTGCACTGCCGTGGCTCCAGCAGTCGTACGACCAGCTCCAGTCGATGGTGTCGACGAGCAGCGAGCAGCACCGCGCATACCTCGTCGCCTGCATGCACTACGGCCGCGAACTCGCCGCCGAGGCCCACGCCATGGCCCGCGCGGCCCGCCCGCACGGCGGCAAGGCCGACCGTGACGCCGGGCTCGCCGTCGTCATGGCCCGCGAGCTGACGGACATCTGCTCCCGGCTCCAGGAAGCCGACATCCGCGTACGGCAGCCCCTCGGCCAGGGCCGGCTCGCCTCGCTGATCCACTCCATGTACGACCCGGACCACCCGATCGACCACATCCAGGCGATGAGCAAGCGCAACGCGTGGCCGGCCGAACTGGACGCCATGGAGCCCACCTTCCTCCAGGCGAAGACCCGCGAGTCCTCCACCCGCGCCCCCTGGTGCCACGCCACGGCCTGGGTGAAGGAGTGGCCGATGACCCCGGTCGGCGTCAACTTCCTGGCACCACTGCTCGTCCACACCCCGGACGTCATCCGGACGGTCGCCGTCACGATGGACCTCGAACCCACCGAGGTCGCCATCGAACGCATGCTGACGGAGAAGACCAACGACGAGGCCGAGGCGTCCCGCGCCGCCAAGATGAACCGCACCGTCGACCCTCGCGACATTGCGGCCCACAACCGCCTGGACCAGCGCGGCGAGGACCTCGCGAGCGGCGCCGCCGGCGTCAACCTGGTCGGCTACATCACCGTCTCCTCGCGCAACCCGGAGGCACTGGCCCGCGACAAACGCACGATAAGGGCGTCCGCCGGAAAGTCGTATCTGAAGCTGGAGTGGTGCGACCGCGAGCACCACCGGGCCTTCGTGAACACCCTCCCGTTCGCCACCGGAATCCGAAGGTAGGGGTTGATGCCCTGATGCGGGACCCGCTCTCCGTCATCACCGAAGCCTTCACATCCTTCCTGTTCGGGAAGGTGGAGACCACGCGGCTGCCGGTGCGCACCTCCACGGGCCAGGCCCAGGCGGTCTACCTGCCCACCGCGGCCCCCGGCCTCGGCGACTCCGGCGTCATCATCGGCCGCGAGGTCTACTCCGGGAAGGGCTACATCTACGACCCCTTCCAGCTGTACGGCCAGCAGCTCCCGGCCCCGCACTGGCTGGTCCTCGGCGAGTCCGGCAACGGCAAGTCGGCGCTGGAGAAGACCTACGTCCTGCGCCAGCTCCGTTTCCGCGATCGTCAGGTCGTCGTCCTCGACGCCCAGGGCGAGGACGGCGTCGGCGAATGGAACCTCATCGCCCAGGAGCTGGGAATAACCCCCATCCGCCTGGACCCGATGGCCGCCCTGGACCACGGCATCCGCCTGAACCCGCTGGACCCCGCCATCACCACCACCGGCCAGCTGGCGCTCCTGCGCACCATCATCGAGGTCGCGCTGGGGCACGGCCTGGACGAGCGTTCCGGCTTCGCCCTCAAGGTGGCGCACGCCTACGTCAACGAGACGATCGTCGAGCGCCAGCCCGTCCTGACCGACATCGTCGAGCAGCTACGCCACCCCGAGCCCGAGTCGGCCGAGTCGATGAACGTCGACATAGACGACGTACGGGCATGGGGCCTGGACGTGGCACTGGTCCTGGACCGGCTGGTCGACGGCGACCTCCGGGGCATGTTCGACGGCCCCACGACGGTCGGCATCGACCTCGACGCTCCGCTCATCGTCTTCGACCTCTCCCACATCGACCGCAACTCCATCGCCATGCCGATCCTGATGGCGATCGTCGGCGTATGGCTGGAACACACCTGGATCCGCCCCGACCGGAAGAAGCGCATCTTCCTGGTCGAGGAGGCCTGGCACATCATCAACAGCCCCTTCGTCGCACAGCTGTTCCAGCGACTGCTGAAGTTCGGCCGACGGCTCGGCCTGTCGTTCGTTGCCGTGGTCCACCACCTGTCCGACGTGGTCGACGGCGCGGCCGCGAAGGAAGCCGCGGCGATCCTGAAGATGGCCTCGACCAGGACGATCTACGCGCAGAAGGCCGACGAGGCGCGGGCGACCGGCCGGGTGCTGGGTTTGCCCAGGTGGGCGGTGGAAATCATCCCCACACTGACACCGGGCATCGCCGTGTGGGACGTCAACGGCAATGTCCAGGTCGTCAAACACCTGATCACGGAGACGGAACGCCCGCTGGTCTTCACCGACCGCGCGATGACCGAGTCCTCCGCCGACCTCACCGACGACGCCCTGCGCGCCGCCGAGCTGGAGGCGGAGGAACGAGCGGCGGCGTTCATGGAACAGCACCTCGGCGACTCCGAGTCGACGGTGGCGTAAGGGGACGGCGTGAGAGCGGACGACCACCGGCGGGAAGCCCAGGGGGGTATCCCCGACGGCCTGCTGATCGGCATACTCGGGTTCCTCCTCGGCATGACCCTGCTGGTCTGGACGGCCACCGGCCTGGCGGGCCTGTTCGCGCACGGGGCGTGGCCGCGGGGCGTGACGTTCACCGGCACGCCGCTGGCCATGCGCCACCTCATCGCCCAACCGCACGACATCACCGGCGCCTGGCCGCAGACTCCGGGAGCACAGCTCTCGGGGTACGGCCTGTTCTGGGGACTGTTCATCGGCCAGCTGATGGTCCTGCTCGTGCTGACGCTCTTCGTGATGGGGACGGTGGCGCGTTGGAGAGCGGGCAAGGTGAACCGCCGGGCGGCCGCGCGGCTCACGTCGGCCCCCGCACCCGCGGCCTCCCACGAGGTGCCGACCCCGAGAACCGCGGAAGCCGTCGTGCCGGCACCGGCACCGCGGCCGACGGAAACACTCCACGAGAGCGAGCCGGAGCAGGTGCTCCGCTCCCCCCTGTTCGGCAATCAGGTGGGCGGCTGGGAGAAGCTCCACGCGACGACCAAGGAAGCCCGCCGGACAACCGCGGCCGAGGCGATCCGCGAGGCCGACGGCCCCGTGCTCGTCGTCACCTCGAACCCGTCCCTCTGGCAGGACACCAAGGACCCCAGAGCCAAACTGGGCCCCACCTTCCTCTACGACCCCACCCACACCTGCGACACCCCGGCCCGCCTGCACTGGTCCCCCATCACCCACTGCGAGGACAAGGAGACGGCGATCGCGAGGGCCGCCGCCCTCCTGACCCCGGTCAACCCCACCTCACGGCTCGACCAGGCCGTCAGCGACACCGCGCAGACCCTCCTGGGCAGCTATCTGCACGCCGCCGCCCTGGACAACCGCACCATCCGCCACGTGCACCGCTGGTCCCAGGGCACCCAGATGCAGGAAGCGGTACGCACCCTCCGTACCCACCCCAAGGCCGCCCCCGGTGCCGCCGGCGAACTCGAAGCCGCCCTCACCGCGCACCCCGAACGCCGTGACATGGCGCACGAGTTGACCGCCCGCGCCCTCTCGGCGCTGTTCACGCTCAACATCCGCGAGTCCTGCACAGCCAACCGACCCGACACCCTCTCCCTGGATTCCTTCGTCCCAGAAGGGGGCACGCTCTATGTGGTCGGTGAATCCATCGAGGACCCCCGGACCAACCCGGGCGCGATGCCCCTGCTCACCGCGCTCGTGTCCAGCGTGGTCGAGCACGGCCGGCGCATGGCCGAACGGTCATCCTCCGGTCGGCTCGACCCACCACTCACCCTCGTCCTCGACGACGTGGCGGCGGTGGCCCCGATCCCCGAACTCCCCTGGCTGCTCGCCTCCGGAGCCGACCAAGGGCTGCCGACCCTCGCCCTCGTCCGCTCCCGCGAACAGGCCCGCACCCGCTGGCCCCACGACGAGCTCCCGGTCTGACGTCAGCCCCGCTCCAGGACGAACTCCCGCTCACAGGCGCCCTCCTGGCCGGCCAACGGGACGCACACACCACTGGCCTCGAAGCCGACCTTTCGGTAGAAGGCCTGCGCCCGCCCGTTCTCCTCGTGCACGATGAGCCGCACCCGCTCCAGCCCCCGCGCCCAGCACCACTCCAGCGCCTCGTCGAAGAGCAACTCGGTCAGCCCGCACCCCCGATGCTCGGGCCGCATGTACACCCCCACGACATGCCCCTGCCGCCGCGCCACGGGAAACCCGGCCCAGTCCGTCTTCCCCGGCTCCTCGACGAGCACGGTCAGCGTCCCGACCAACTCCCCGTCCGGTCCCTCGGCGACGACCTGCTGAGCCCCGACCGCGCCCTCCGCGGCCCGCGCGGCCCGGTCCCGCCAGAACGCATCCGGCCGGGCCACCGCCTCGTCGTAGGTCTCCAGAAAAGCGATCCGCGCGAACGGGTCCCGCAGCGCGGCAAGCCGCAACTCCCGCGTCGCCGGCCACTCCTCGGCCCGCAGGGACCGAACGACGTACCGCTCTTCGGCGCTGGTGCTCATGGGCCCCACCGTAGCGCCCGGCCTGAAACGCAGAAAACCCCGCATCCGAGGATGCGGGGTTTTCATCAAAGATTGTTCGGCGGCGTCCTACTCTCCCACAGGGTCCCCCCTGCAGTACCATCGGCGCTGTAAGGCTTAGCTTCCGGGTTCGAAATGTAACCGGGCGTTTCCCTCACGCTATGACCACCGAAACACTATGAAACAGACAACCAGACCACCACCATCAACATGGCGGCAGCGTTGTTCGTGGTTTCAGAACCAACACAGTGGACGCGAGCAACTGAGGACAAGCCCTCGGCCTATTAGTACCGGTCAACTC
>NZ_JBFBJT010000005.1:0-4542 GCF_040686175.1 Streptomyces sp. NPDC086077
CGGCCGGGGTCAACTCCGCGAAGCTCCGTAAGGACTTCTCCTACCGCCCGCGCCGGGGCGTGACCTCGGCGGCGCGCGCCCCGGCACAATGGAGCCGTGAGTGAGCCGATACCTGTCAGCCGAGTCGTCGATCACGGCACCGCCAAGCTCATGCCGGACGTCGACCGGGAGCGGGCCTGGCTGCTGACCGTCGACGGGGCGCCGCAGTCCTACGTCGACCTCGACGAGCCGACGTATCTGGAGTTCGAGTACGTGCGGCGGCTCGGGCATGTGCTGGACGGCGTGGCGCGGGCGGGCCGGCCGCTGGACGTGGTGCATCTCGGCGGAGGTGGGCTCACCCTGCCGCGGTACGTGGCGGCGACGCGGGCCGGATCACGGCAGGACGTCGTGGAGGCCGACCAGGGGCTGGTGGATCTGGTCGGCGAGTATCTTCCGGTCGGCGAGGGTGCCGGAGTCGCGGTGCACGTCGCGGACGCCCGGGACTGGCTGGCCGGCGCCCTGGCCGACTCGGCGGACGTGGTCGTCGGCGACGTCTTCGGCGGCTCACGGGTGCCGGCCGGGTTCACCTCCGTCGGCTACGCCCGTGACGTCGAGCGGGTGCTGCGCCCCGACGGGGTCTACATGGCCAATCTGGCCGACGCCGCGCCGTTCGCCTTCCTCCGCTCCCAGCTGGCCACGTTCGCCACCGCGTTCCCGGAACTCGCGCTGATCGCCGAGCCGGCCGTGCTGCGCGGGCGGCGGTTCGGCAACGCGGTGCTGGTCGCCGCGCAGCGTCCGCTCGACACGGCGGCGCTGGCCCGCCGCACCGCCGCCGACGCCTTCCCGGCCCGCGTCGAACACGGGCCCGCGCTGCGGGCGTTCATCGGGGACGCCCGGCCGGTCGTGGACGCGGACGCGGTCCCCTCACCCGAGCCCCCCGACGGGACGTTCCGCGTCGGCTGAGGCCGGCGCGCCCTTGGCCACCGGATGGGTACGGCGCCGCAGGTTGCGCACGTCCGGGACGCACAGCACCGCCGCCGTGACCACCACGACGAGCGTCGCGCAGCCCCACAGCGCCGCCGTCCGCCCGAACGCCACCTCGGCCGGGCCCGCCATGGCCGTCGCCAGCGGAACCATCGCGACCGAGCCGAACCAGTCGTACGCCGAGACGCGCGAGAGCTTGTCCTCCGAGATCTCCTGATGCAGGGCGGTCATCCAGGAGACCCCGAAGATCTCCAGCGTCACCCCGGTCACGAACATCACCGCGGACAGGCCCCAGACCGGCACCGGCACCGCCAGCGCCGCGGACGGCAGGGCCAGCGGGAAGACACCGAGGGTGCCGGCGAGGAGCAGCCGGCGTGGTTTCCAGCGGGTCATCAGCAGCGCGCCGACGACCGTGCCCGCGGCGAAGAAGCCCAGTGCCAGCCCCCAGGGCGCGGCTCCCCCCAGATGGTCCCGGGCGACCAGCGGGCCGTAGACCGCTTCGGCGGCCGCCACCACCGCGTTGGCGATCGAGAACTGGACGACGACACCCCACAGCCACGGCCGGCCGGCGACCTCCCGCCAGCCCTCCCGCAGATCGGCGAGCAGCCCTCCGCCCGGTTCGCGCGGCGGGATGTGGCTGACGTCGAGGAAGGCGCGCAGCGCCCCGGCGACGGCGAACGCGGCCGCGTCCGCCGCGAGCACCCAGCCCGGTCCGATCGCGGCGACCATCGCACCACCGACAGCCGCCCCGCCCAGGGCCGCACCCTGCATCGCCATCCGGAACACCGCGAACGCGCGGCTCACCTGATCGCCCTGCACGGAGGACATCAGCATGCCTTCGGCGGCGGGGCCGAAAAACGCCTGGCCGGTGCCGCCGAGCGCGCTCAGCAGCATCATGTGCCACAGCTGTGCCTCGCCGGCGAGGACCAGGACGGCGAACAGGCCCTGCGAGACACAGTTGAGGGCGTTCGCGGCGACCATCACGCGGTGCCGGGGCAGCCGGTCCGCGACCGCGCCCCCGATCAGGAGGAAGAGCACCAGCGGCAGGGTGCGGGCAGCCGCCACAAGGCCCACGTCACCGCCGTCGCCACCCGCCTCCAGCACGGCGAACGCGGCGGCGACGAGCGCGCCGTTGCTGCCGAGGTGGGTGACGACCGCCGCGGCGGTCAGCAGGCTGTAGTTGCGTCCCGCCCAGGCGGGTCTGCGGGGGCGGGAGGCTCCGGCGACGGTTTTTCACCGGCCGACTATCACCGCCCGACCCCCGACTTGCCAAACCGATTGTGCGTCAGCCCCCGGTGGGCTCCCCGTGCAGCCGCACGGTGCTCAGGATCTGCATGATGGTCGCCTTGGGCACCTCGCCCTCGACCCCCTTGGCTCCGTAGAAGTTCCAGGACACGAAGTCGCCGACGGAGTTCTTGAAGCCGAACGTGACCGCCTTGCCGTCGCTGGCGCACTTGCCCTTCTGGGGCGTGTTCGTCGACTCGGCCCAGGCGATGCTGCCCTCGATGCCCGACTTCGTGGTGTAGGGCTCCGCCTTCTTCTCGAACTTCATGCTCTTCTTGTCCGGCTGGGTGTAGCCGCCGTAGACCCACCAGGGGACCGTGTTGATGGCGACCTCGTCGGTGTCCTTGGCGCCGTCGGCACCCTTGGTGCCCACGGCGGCCAGGTGCGTGTCCTCGGTCCGGCCGTCCTTGTTCTCGTCGGTCGTGCACCACTTCGACTTGTAGTACGCCGGTGCCGACATCACGATCAGCGGTTCACCGCTGTCCGACTTGTCGTCCTCGAAGCCGATGGTCATCCCCGGCGACTCGACCTCCCAGTCCGCCGGCACGTCGAAGGCGACGCCGCGCTTGGGGTTGATGACGACCTTCCAGCCGTCGATCGTCGGCTTCTCGGCCTCGCTGTTGCGCGGGTTGTCCTCCGACCCCGACGCGGAGTCACTGGGCTCCGTGGAGGTCGACGGCGACTGGCTCGTCTTCGGCTTGTCGCCGCCGTCGGCCTTGTCGTCCTTGTCGCCGCCGAGGACCAGGAAGCCCGTGACACCGGCGGTCAGGACCACGGCGGAGGCCGCGATGATCGCGACCAGCTTCGTCCGGTTGCCGCCCCCGCCCCCGCTCCCGCCGGGCTGCGGCTGCCCCATCGGCACGGGCGTGGCCCACTGCGGCTGCTGCGCATAGGGGTTGGGCTGCTGGTATCCCGCTTGCTGGTACGGATTCGGCTGCTGGTACCCCGGCTGCTGGTACGGGTTGTTCTGTCCCTGCGGGTTCTGCTCGCCCCCGGGCGGCTGCTCTCCTGGCCACATGAGCGGTAACCCTAGTAGGGCCAGGGACACTATTCGGTCACCGGGCTTTGTCAGGGACGTAGCAATTCAGGAATCCGAGGGCGTGGCGCACAGCCGTACCGTGCCGAGGAAGTGCGGTGAACCCGGCCACGCGGGCCGTGAGTTGGGAGGCCGAGCCGTGGGGGCGGTCCGCCCGGCGGAGGCTGATCTCCTGGGCGCGTGCGTCGCGATGGTACGACGATCATCGCGCGGATCTGGTCAGTAGGGGCTACTCGTGGGTAACATGCGGCCATGA
Organism: Streptomyces sp. NPDC086077; assembly: GCF_040686175.1. Classification (NCBI taxonomy): domain Bacteria; kingdom Bacillati; phylum Actinomycetota; class Actinomycetes; order Kitasatosporales; family Streptomycetaceae; genus Streptomyces; species Streptomyces sp. NPDC086077. The sequence goes on from NZ_JBFBJT010000005.1 coordinate 3,540, forward strand.
GCGCAGATCAGATGTCGATCGGCGAGTTGCTCGCCGCCACGGTGCCGATGGTTCGGACGCTGAACCTCGAGTACCTGGAGACCACCCCGGAGAAGGCCGTGCTGGCCCTGCCGGACCAGAGCGAGTACCGCAATCACGTCGGCGGGCCGCACGCGGGTGCCATGTTCACCCTGGGCGAGTCGGCCAGTGGCGCGATCGTGCTGGCCGCGTTCGGTGACCAGCTCTCGCGGGCCGTGCCGCTGCCGGTGCATGCCGAGATCGCGTTCAAGAAGATCGCCCTGGGCCCCGTCACGGCCACCGCGACCCTCGGGCGCCCGGCCGCCGAGGTCGTCGCCGAGCTCGACGAGGGCAAGCGTCCCGAGTTCCCGGTGGCCGTCGCGATCCAGCGCGAGGACGGGGCGGTGACCACGGAGATGACCGTGGTGTGGACTCTGCGTCCCAACAGCTGAGAGTCTCTCCGAGAAGGGCCCGGCGCACCGGCGGGGCCCTTCTCGCGCAATGACCTCTTCGCGGGGACCCGCGGGTCGTCCTGACGGGATGGCGCCGTGCGGTGACGGAGACCACCACGGCGACGACCAGGGCAGTGACGTCGGCCCGAGCGGCCAGGAGTCCGGGACCCCGCCGGGCGAGTACGAGACCCTGGTCGCCCAGGCCGGCTGCTGCGACGAACAGCCCCGGCCCGCCGCGCCCGTCGCCCCACCGCGAGCCGAAGTGGGCGCGCACCACCTGGCGGACGCGGTTCAGGCGGCGGCCACGTCGCACGAGGCGGCGGCCGCCGCTGGGCTGAACCGCCCCTCCGTCGTTCCGGAGTCACCCCACCCCAGGGGGCCCGCGTTCGCTTGTCGTCGGCTCGCCCTCTCGCTCGGTGGCAACGCTCAGCACGACCGTGGGACAGGAGCACCGGTGCGATCTGTGGGACCCGGGAGTGTCGTCGTGACCCGGTAGGCTGCGCGGCGTGGGGGGCGGGGGCGGGGGCCCCCCCCGCCCCCCCCCCCCCGCAAAA
>NZ_JBFBJT010000005.1:4552-110386 GCF_040686175.1 Streptomyces sp. NPDC086077
TGCCCGGTGGCCCTGGACCCCGGGTGCTTTGGGGGGCCCGGGGGTGTGGCGGCGGCCCCGGGTCGGGGGGGGGGGGGGCGCCCGGATCCGGGCGCACGCCGTCCCCCCAGGGACGCGAATTTCGGGAGGAATCGGCCGTGCACGTCCAGGAATGGCTGGAGACCGTACCCGCGGTCGCCATCTACGCGCTGGTGGGAGTGGTCATCGGCCTGGAGAGTCTGGGCATCCCGCTGCCGGGCGAGATCATCCTGGTCTCCTCGGCGCTGCTCGCCTCCCAGCACGGCGACATCGACCCGTTGGTCCTCGGCGCGTGCGCCAGTGCCGGCGCGATCATCGGTGACTCGATCGGCTACGCGATCGGCCGCAAGGGCGGCCGCCCGCTGCTCGCCCGGCTCGGCGGGAAGTTCCCGAAACACTTCAGCGAGGCGCACATCGCCACCGCGGAGCGCTCCTTCGAGAAGTGGGGCATGTGGGCCGTCTTCTTCGGCCGTTTCGTCGCCCTGCTCCGCATCTTCGCCGGCCCGCTCGCGGGCGTGCTGCGGATGCCCTACTGGAAGTTCCTGATCGCCAACGTCTTCGGCGGCATCCTGTGGGCGGGCGGCACCACCGCGGTCATCTACTACGTGGGCGTCGTCGCCGAGGCGTGGCTGAAGCGCTTCTCGTGGGTGGGACTGGTGCTGGCGGTCCTGATCGGCCTGACGTCCGTGCTGATCATGAAGCGCAAGGCGAAGAAGGTGACGGAGTCGAGGCCGGTGGCCGAGCCGGAACCTGTCGGCGCCGGGGAGTAGACCCCCTCAGGGCGCGGGGAACTGAGCGACCGGCCCCCCGCGCCCGCCCACCGCCGACCACCGTCACCCCGCGTGCGCATCCCGGTGTGCCTTGCCCAGCTCGGCGTACATCGTCCCGTTCAGCGTCACGCCCTCCCGCTCCTCGGCGCTCAGCTCCCGCCGTACCTTGGCCGGCACCCCCGCCACCAGCGACCCCGGCGGCACCACCATCCCCTGCGGCACCAGCGCCTGTGCCGCGACGAGCGACCCGGCCCCGATCACGGCGCCGTTGAGCACGGTCGCCCCCATCCCGATCAGGCAGTCGTCCTCGACGGTCGCCCCGTGGACCACGGCGTTGTGCCCGACGGACACCCGCTCGCCGACGCTCACCGGGAAGCCGGGATCGGCGTGCAGCGTGCAGTTGTCCTGCACGTTGCTGCTCGCGCCCACCGAGATCCGCTCGACGTCCCCGCGCAGCACGGCTCCGTACCAGACACTCGCGCCGGCCCCCAGGGTCACGTCCCCGATCACCGCGGCCGTCGGTGCGACGAACGCCTCCTGATCGACCCTCGGCTCCTTGCCGCCGATGCCGGTGATCAGTGCCTGGTGCGTCATTCCCAGCTCCCTCGTCGTCGAGTACGAGGGAACGGTACGCCACGCCGTAGGGCGAAGATCACAGGCCCACGCCCTCATGGGCGCACCCCGCGCTGAGTAACGTGAGCGGGTGCCCAAGCGCAAGAACACGTTCTCATCCTGGCGCCGCCGCCAAGTGCAGCGGGCCGTCCACACGGGCTGGGCGTGGGTGCAGCGCATGGCGTCCGTCACCGCCGAACACCCCGGACGGTTCCGCTTCGGCGCGATGGGAACCGGTACCAGGCTCGCCTTCCCGCTCGGCACGGTCTTCGGCGAACCCTGGATCCACATGGGTGCCCACTGCATCGTCGGCGAGCAGGTCACCCTGACGGCCGGTCTGATGCCCGACCTCGACCTCGGCCCGGAGCCGATCCTGCGCATCGGTGACGGTGTGGTCCTCGGCCGGGGCAGTCACGTCATCGCCGACACGACGGTCACCATCGGCAGCGACTGCTACTTCGGTCCGTACGTCTACGTCACCTCCACCAACCACTCCTACGACGACCCGCACCAGCCCATCGGCAAGCAGTGGCCCCGGATGGAGCCGGTTGAGATCGGCCCCGGCTGCTGGATCGGCACCGGCGCGGTGATCCTGCCGGGCGCCCGGATCGGGCGGAACGTGGTCGTGGCGGCCGGCGCGGTGGTGCGAGGAGCCGTGCCCGACCATGCCGTGGTGGCCGGGGCGCCCGCCCGGGTCGTACGGCGCTGGACGCCCGTCGACGGCTGGCAGCCGCCGCTGCGCACACCGGCGCCGGTGCCGATACCGGCCGGTGTCACCCCCGACGAGTTGCGCGCGCTCGCGGACCTCGACGAGGAGACGGTGGAGCGGCTGGCGGAGCTGGAGCCGGAGGCCTGACTCAGCCGGTCGCGAGCAGCAGGGTGCCGGCCAGGGCCAAGCCGGCGCCCGCGGCCTGGACGGCGCGCAGCCGCTCGCCGAGGAAGCCGCGGGCGGCCAGTGCCGTCACCACCGGGTAGAGGGAGGCGAGGATGGCGGCGACGGTGACCGGGCCTTGCTGGGCGGCGATCGCATACGTCCCGTTGGCCGCCACGTCCGCCAGGCCCACGAAGGCCAGCGCCGGGAGCGAAGCCCACGGGAAGCCCTCGGCGGGGAGGGCGGGAGCGCCACGCCGCACCGAGACGTACAGGGCGGTGCCGCCCGCGACGACGTTGGTGACGCGCTGGACGAACAGGGCGAGGAACAGGCCGGTGAGCGTCGTCGACGCCTCCGCGATCAGGGCCATCACCGCCCCGAAGCCGAACGCCGCGAGCAGGGTGAGCAGGACGGCCTGCCGCTGCACCGGCGCTCCCCTGAACTGCGGCCCGCCCGCGAGCACCACCCCGGCCGCGGCGACCACGATGCCCGCCACCTGCAACAGGCCCGGGCGCTCGCCCAGCACCAGACCCACGCTCACCGGGACCGCGACGCCGAGCGATCCCAGCGGTGAGACCACGCCCATCGGGCCCAGGGCGAGCGCCTTGTAGAAGGAGAGCATCGCCACCGGGCCCACGAGGCCGGCCGCCACCGCGAACCAGAGTTGCGGGCCCGCCTCGCTCCAGGCGCCGGTCGCGACGACGATCGCACCGAGGACGGCCACCGCGATCGACTGCGAGACGACGACCACGGTCAGTGCGGGCGTACGCCGGGTCAGCAGCCCGCCGCCGAAGTCGGCCAGCCCCCACAGGAGGCTGGTGGCCAGGGCGAAGAGTGCCGTCATCGAGTCGCCTCGCAGTACAGTTCAGTGAACGATTTGGTGCACCACACCATAGTTGAATATATTGAACCCTGTCATCCAGAATGTTTGACAGGCTAGGTGACTCACCTGATGGACGGAATGTGTCGGACCTCGACCTGCTGACCCAGTCACTGGCCCGGAACGTCAAGCGCTGGCGCGCCGAGCGCGGCTTCACCCTCGACACCCTCGCCGCCCGTGCCGGGGTCAGCCGCGGCATGCTGATCCAGATCGAGCAGGCCCGCACCAACCCCAGCCTCGGCACGGTCGTCAAGATCGGCGACGCGCTGGGCATCAGCATCACCACCCTGCTCGACTACGAGCAGGGCCCCAAGGTCCGGATCGTCCCGGCCGACCAGGCCGTCCGGATGTGGCACACCGACGCGGGCAGCTACAACCGGCTGCTCGCCGGTACCGAGGCCCCCGGCCCGCTGGAGCTGTGGGACTGGCGGCTGATGCCGGGCGAGAGCAGTTCCTCCGACCCGCACCCCGCCGGCACGGTCGAACTCGTCCATGTCACCGCCGGCGAGCTGACCCTCACCGTCGACGGCGTCGACCACTTCGTCCCGACGGGCGCCAGCGCCTCCTTCGACGCCGGGGTGCCGCACACGTACGGCAACACGGGCGGCGAACCGATGGAGATGGTGCTGGCCGTGTCGGTGCCGCCCGTGCACTGAGACGCGCGGTCACCGGTCGCGCGGCGGCTGTTAGCGTGCCGCCATGCGCGCACCCATCGGACGCTTCGACCAGGCGACGCCCGCCCCCGACTGCCTCGACGAGCTGATCGGCCCGGTGGCCGACGCCGTACGGCACTGGCGCGGCAGCGTCCCCGCCGAGCAGATCATCCATGTCGAGACCGACCCGCGATGGGCCGACACCGAGGTCTTCGTGGAGCACTACGGCCAGGAGTTGCTGGAGCAGTCCGCGAACTGCGTGGTCGTCGCGGGCAAACGCGGCGGCGAGACCACGCTGGCCGCCTGCGTCGTGCTCTCCACCACCCGCGTAGACGTCAACGGCGTCGTCCGACGTCAACTCGGCGCGCGCAAGGCCTCCTTCGCCCCGATGGACACGGCGACCGGCGAGACCGGCATGGAGTACGGCGGCATCACCCCGGTCGGGCTGCCCGCCGGCTGGCCGCTGCTGGTCGACTCGGCCGTGGTCGACCTGCCGTACGTCCTGGTCGGCAGCGGCCGGCGGCGCGGCAAGCTGCTGGTGCCGGGCAAGGCTTTCGCGGAACTGCCCGGCGCGGTGGTCCTGGAGGGGCTGGGGACCGCCTGACCCCGGGTGTCACGCCGTGGCGTGATGGGCCAGCGGCAGATGTGGGTCCGCCTCGCCGGGCGTGTGCGCCGGATCGGCGTGCACCAGGGCCGCGGTGAGGCGCGGTACGGCGTGCAGCAGGGCGTGTTCCGCCGCGACGGCGATCGCGTGGGCCTGCCGTACCGTCACCTCGCCGTCCACGACCACCGCCACCTCGGCCCGCAGCCGGTGCCCGATCCAGCGCAGCCGCAGCTCGCCCACCTCCAGCACGCCCGGCACCGTCCGCAGCGCCTGCTCGGCCTGGTCCACCAGGGCCGGGTCGACGGCGTCCAGCACCCGCCGGAACACCTCCCGGGCCGCGTCCCGCAGCACCAGCGTGATCGCCGCGGTGATGGCCAAGCCCACGATCGGGTCGGCCGATGACCAGCCGAGGGCTGCGCCGCCCGCGCTCAGCAGCACGGCCAGTGACGTGAATCCGTCCGTGCGCGCGTGCAGTCCGTCGGCGACCAGCGCGGCAGAGCCGATCGAGCGGCCGACGCGGATCCGGTAGCGGGCCACCCACTCGTTGCCCGCGAATCCGACCAGGGCCGCCACGGCGACCGCCGGGATGTGCTGCACCGGCCGCGGGTCGAGCAGCCGATCGATCGCCGTCCACCCCGCGAACGCGGCCGACGCCGCGATCGTCAGCACGATCACGATGCCCGCCAGGTCCTCCGCGCGCCCGTAGCCGTAGGTGAAGCGCCGGGTCGCCGCGCGTCGGCCCAGCACGAAGGCGATCCCGAGCGGTACGGCCGTCAGCGCGTCCGCGGTGTTGTGCACCGTGTCGCCGAGCAGCGCCACCGACCCGGACACCACGACCACGACGGCCTGCGCGAGCGCGGTCGCACCGAGCACCGCGAGCGAGACCCAGAGCGCGCGCATTCCGCGAGCCGAGGACTCCAGGGCGGAGTCGACCTTGTCGGCGGTGTCGTGGGAGTGCGGGGTGAGGAGGTGGCCCAGCCGATGCCGCAGGCCGGTGGGGGAGTGGTGCTCATGCTCGTGGTGGTGCCGGTCGCTCACGGGGATCCCCTTCCGGTGCACGGCGGTGCCGGGCGCGTGGTCGCCTCGGTGGTGGACGTACCCGCTCCGGGAAGCCATCATGTGCGTATGAGCGCACGCATGCACCTGTCATCTGCGCAGGATGCGCATCCGCGCACCCCCGGCGAGGAACAGTTCGCGTTCGCCGCCGAACTGCTCGCCCTGCTCGGTGACCGCACCCGCCTCACGCTGCTGCACGCGCTGAGCACGGGCGAGGCCGACGTCTCCACGCTCACCGAGGCCTGCGGCGCGGCCCGGCCCGCGGTCAGCCAGCATCTGGCGCGGCTACGGCTGGCGGGGCTGGTCACCACGCGCAAGCAGGGCCGCCGGGTGATCTACTCCCTGCGCGACGGCCATCTGCGCAGGGTGGTCGACGAGGCGCTGAACCTCGCCGACCACCGGCTCACCGGGCGGCCGGAACACGACTGACGACCGGCTGACGCGCCGGGCCGGCTCAGAGGCCGGGGTCCATGCCGAGGTACTGCTCCGCGAACGCGGAGGCGGCGAGGGGTGAGGTGACCAGGCGGCGCAGCCGGGCGAGGGTCGTGCCGGATCGGTAGGGGTCGCCCGAGGCGGTGCCGTGGTAGACGTCGGACAGCCACTGGGAGAACTCCTGGTAGTCCCAGACCCGGGCCAGGCAGCTGGCAGAGTAGCCGCGCAGCCCGTTCACGTCGCCCTTCGTCAGGTGGGCGACGAGGGCGTCACCCAGCAGGAACGCGTCGTGCAGCGCGAGGTTCATGCCCTTCGCGGCGATCGGCGCCGTGAGGTGGGCCGCGTCACCGGCCAGGAACAGCCGCCCGTACGCCATCGGCTCGACCACGTAGTTGTGCATGTCGAGCACCCGCTTCTCGATCAGCCGGCCCTCGGTGAGCGGCGGGGCGCCCCGCGCGCCGAGCCGCTCCTGGAGCTCGGCCCAGACACGCTCGTGGGACCAGCTCTCCGGGTCGTCGCCCGGTGGGCACTGGAGGTAGTACCGGGTGACCTCGGGGCTGCGGGCCATGTGCCCGGCGAAACCGCGGTGGTGGATGCCGAACACCACGCAGTCGGAGGACGGCGGGGCCTCGGCGAGCAGCGCCAGCCAGCCGATGCCGTAGTCATGGCGCGAGACGTGGAACCGCTCCGTGGGCAGGGCGCCGCGCGTCACGCCGCGTGCCCCGTCGCAGCCGGCCACGAAGTCACAGTGGATCACGCGGCGTTCGCCGGTCTCGGGGCAGAGGTACGACACCGCCGCCCGGTCGGTGTCCAGGTCGTGGAGCCGGACGTCCCGCACGCCGAACCGTATGTCGCCGCCGCGCACGTCGGCGTACTCCCGGACCAGGTCCGTCACCAGCAACGGCTGTGGGTAGATCCAGTGGTGCTGCCCCGTCAGTTCGGCGTACGACAACCGGTGGCGCCCGCCGGCGAAGCGGAACTCGCACTGGGTGTGCCGCTGCGCCCGCTCCAGCAGGTTCCCGGCCAGACCCCGCCGTTCGAGGCCGCGCACGGCCCACTCCTCCAGAACCCCGGCCCGTGGCCGCTGTTCGATGAACTGCCTGCTCTCCACCTCGAGCACGACACAGTCGACGGACGCGGCCCGCAAGATGTTGCCGAGCGTCAGGCCGGCCGGACCGGCGCCCACGACGACGACCGGAGAGCGTTGCTGTGCGGGGGAGTTGGGGTGGGGGGAAGGTATGGCCACGCGTGCATTATGACGGTGGCCTGTCGGACGGACGAGGGCGAGTGTCCGGGCGCGGGCCTCCCTGTGTGCCGCGCGCTACCCGAGGCGCGGTATCTCGATCGCGGGGCAGCGGTCCATCACCATGTCGAGACCGGCGGCGCGGGTGCGCTCGTAGGCGGCCTCGTCGACGACACCGAGCTGGAACCAGACCGCCTTCGCCCCCTTGGCGACCGCCTCGTCGGCGACCGCGCCCGCCAGGTCGGCGTTGACGAAGACGTCGACCACGTCCACGTCGAAGGGGATGTCGGCGAGGGAGGCGTAGCCCTGCTCGCCGTGCACCGTCTCCGCCTTGGGATGCACCGGCACGATCCGCTTGCCGAACCGCTGGAGCACCTCGGCGACGCCGTGGGCCGGCCGGGACCGGTTCGACGACAGGCCCACCACCGCCCAGGTGTCGCCGAGCTCGGTGAGAATCCTGCGGACCGTCGCCTCGTCGCCGTACACCAGGGGCCTCCTTCGGCCAGTCGCCTCGTCGTCAGTCGGTGCAACGGACGAGCGCACGCGAGGATTCCCGGAGCCGGGCGCGTGCCGGATCTCCGTCTTTGGAGGCGGTCCACCGCGCTGACCGGAACGCGTGTCGTGCGAACGGCCGTCGACGCGCCTAGGCTCACTGGCGTGCTGCGCCTCATCGACGCCCGGACCGGAGAAACCGTCGACGCCTCCCTGACCCGGCGGGGGCTGACCTGTGTCGAGGCCCACGTACCCGCCCTCGACCCCACCGCCCTGCGCGTCCTGCTGGTCGCCGACGTGCTGGTCCGCGCCCTGGAGCTGGGTGGTACGCCGGTGTGGGGGCTGCTCTCCGGGGAGCGGGACCGGGCGGAGATCCGGGCCGCGGCCGTCGCCCTCGGCGTCCGGCCCTTCGAGGACCGCCACGACGCCGGGGCCGGGCTCGGCGAGCGGCAGGTCATCCATGTGGTGGGGGAGGGCGGGGTGAATCCGGACGGGGTGTGCGTCGCGGTGGCCCCCGCCTCCGACGGTCCGGGAACGCCGATCGGGGACGACCCCGCGGCGCTGCGGCTCGCGCTGCTCTCGCGGCGCCGCGGCCATCCCGCGCGCGTGGACACCCAGGCGCTCGACGAGGCCCGCGACACGCTCGCCCGCTGGCGCCGTGCCGTCGCCGACTGGGCGCGACGCCCGTCCCGGCCGGTCCCCGAAGAGGTGCGCGGACAGCTCCGTGCCGCCTGGGAGGACGACCTGGACGTGCTCGCGGTGCTGCGTGTCCTGCGGCACGTGGAGGGCGACCCGGACCTGCCGGACGGCGCACGCTTCGAGACCTACGCCTACGCCGACCGGCTGCTCGGGCTCGAACTGACCCGCGACCTGGGGGCGCCGGCATGACCGCTCGCGCGGGAGGCGGCCCGCTGCGCCGACTGGTCGTGCTGCGGCACGCCAAGTCCGCCCGGCCGCCGGACGTCGCCGACCACGAGCGCCCGCTCGCGCCCCGGGGCCGCCGGGACGCTCCGGCCGCCGGCCGCGCGCTCGCCGAGAGCGACTGCCTGCCGGACCTCGCGCTGTGCTCCACCGCCGTACGCGCCCGCCAGACCTGGCAGCTGGCGTCGGCCCAGTGGGCCACCCCGGCGCCGGTGCGCTACGAGCACGAGCTCTACGGCGCCGAGGTGCCCGAGCTGCTTGCCGCCGTGCACGAGATGCCACCCGAGGTGCGGACGCTGCTCCTCGTCGGGCACAACCCCGGCCTGGAGGATCTGGTCCTGGCGCTCGCCGGGGACGGCGTCGGTGACACGCTGGACCGGGTGCGGGCGAAGTTCCCCACCTCGGCGATCGCCGTGCTGACCGCGCACGGGAGCGGATGGGACGCGCTGCGGCCGGGGGCGGCGCTGCTGACGGAGATGCTGGTGCCGCGGGGGAAGAAGAAGTAGGGCCGGCTCCCGGGGAGCGGCTTCGCCCGTCGCGGGGCACGCGCGCGCAGCGCATAGGCTGGCCGGATGCAGGACGAGTACCGCACGGTCGCCCGCCCGGGAGTGCATGAAACCGAGGTCAACCGCTCGCGTTTCGTGTGCGCCCTCGCCCCGGCCGGCACCGAGCAGGAGGCGCGGGACTTCGTCGCCGCCGTGCGCAAGGAGCACGCCGACGCCACGCACAACTGCTGGGCGTACGTCATCGGCGCCGACGCAGCGATCCAGAAGGCGAGCGACGACGGCGAACCGGGCGGCACCGCCGGGCTGCCCATGCTGCAGATGCTGCTGCGCCGCGACATGCGGTACGTCGTCGCCGTCGTCACCCGCTACTACGGCGGGGTCAAGCTCGGCGCGGGCGGCCTCATCCGGGCATACGGCGGAGCGGTCGGCGAGGCCCTGGACGACCTAGGCACCCTCACCCGGCGTCGCTTCCGGCTGGGCACGGTGACCGTCGACCACCAGCGCGCGGGCAAGGTCCAGAACGACCTGCGCGCCACCGGGCGCGATGTGCGGGACGTGCGCTACGGGGAGGCGGTCACGATCGAGATCGGGCTTCCGGAGGCCGACGTGGACGCCTTCCGGTCCTGGCTCGCGGACGCGACCGCGGGGACCGCGGGGTTCGAGCTCGGCGGGGAGGCGTACGGCGACGCCTAGTTCGGGCATCTTCCGTGGTAAACGCGGGTCAAATGCCCGTAACGGACAGGAGTCGAGCCGGTCATGACGGGCGATACGGGAGTAACCGCCCGTGGTGTCGGACCCGGCCGTTAGTCTCGGGGATCATGAGACTGCTGCACACTTCCGACTGGCATCTCGGACGGGCGTTCCACCGGGTGAGCATGCTCGGCGCCCAGGCCGAGTTCATCGGCCACCTCGTCACGACCGTGCGCGAGCACGCCGTCGACGCCGTGGTCGTGTCGGGGGACGTGTACGACCGGGCGGTGCCGCCGCTGGCCGCGGTGGAACTGTTCGACGACGCCCTGCACCGGCTCGCCGACCTCGGGGTGCCGACGGTGATGATCTCCGGGAACCACGACTCCGCCCGCCGTCTCGGGGTCGGCGCCGGGCTGATCGGACGGGCGGGGATCCATCTGCGCACCGACCCGGCGGCGTCCGGCACACCGGTGGTGCTTCGGGACGGGTTCGGCGACGTGGCGTTCTACGGACTGCCGTATCTCGAACCGGCCCTGGTGAAGGCCGAGTTCGGGGTGGAGAAGGCCGGCCACGAGACGGTGCTCGCCGCCGCCATGGAGCGGGTCCGCGCCGACCTCGCCGCACGCCCCCGCGGCACACGGTCCGTCGTCCTCGCGCACGCCTTCGTCACCGGCGGCGAGGCGAGCGACAGCGAGCGGGACATCACCGTCGGCGGGGTGGCGGCCGTGCCCTCCGGTGTCTTCGACGGCGTGGACTACGTGGCGCTGGGGCATCTGCACGGCTGCCAGACCATCACCGAACGGGTGCGGTACTCCGGTTCCCCGCTGGCGTACTCCTTCTCGGAGGCCGGGCACCGCAAGAGCATGTGGCTCGTCGACCTCGACGCGCGGGGGACGGTGACCGCCGAGCGCGTCGACTGCCCGGTGCCGCGGCCGCTCGCCCGGATCGGCGGCCGACTGGAGGAACTGCTCGCCGACCCGGCGCTCGCCCGCCACCAGCAGGCCTGGGTCGAGGCGACCCTCACCGACCCGGTCCGGCCGACCGATCCCATGGCCCGTCTCACCGAGCGCTTCCCGTACACCCTCAGTCTCGTCTTCGCCCCCGAGCGGGCCCCCGACGAGCCCGGGATGTCGTACGCCGGACGCCTCGCGGACCGCAGCGACCAGGAGATCGCCGAGGACTTCGTGGCCCATGTGCGCGGCGCGGGACCCGACGGGCAGGAACGGTCCGTGCTGCGGGACGCGTTCGACGCCGTGCGCGCCGACCTGAGCCTGCGGGAGGTGGCCCGGTGAGGCTGCACCGCCTCGGCATCACCGCCTTCGGCCCCTTCGGCGGCACCCAGAGCGTCGACTTCGACGAACTGTCCGCCGCGGGCCTCTTCCTGCTGCACGGACCGACCGGCGCGGGCAAGACCTCCGTCCTGGACGCCGTCTGCTACGCCCTGTACGGCTCCGTGGCGGGCGCCCGGCACAGCGGCCAGGGCACCGCCCTGCGCAGCGATCACGCGGCGTCCGGCACGCGCACGTCCGTGACGCTCGAACTGACCGTCGCCGGACGCCGGTTGGAGGTCACCCGGCAGCCGCCCTGGGAGCGCCCCAAGAAGCGCGGCACGGGCACCACGCTCGACAAGGCCCAGACGTGGCTGCGTGAGCACGACGCCGGCTCCTGGAAGGACCTCAGCCGCTCCCACCAGGAGATCGGCGAGGAGATCACCCAGCTGCTGGGCATGAGCCGGGAGCAGTTCTGCCAGGTGGTCCTGCTGCCGCAGGGCGACTTCGCGCGGTTCCTGCGCGCCGACGCCGAGGCCCGCGGCCGGCTGCTGGGCCGCCTCTTCGACACCAGCCGTTTCGCGGAGGTCGAGAAGCGGCTCGCGGAGCGCCGGCGCGCCACCGAGGCGGACGTCCGCGACGGCGACACGGAGCTGCTCGCCGACGCCCACCGCATGCAGCAGGCGGCGGACGGCGCCATGGAGCTGCCCGAACTGGCACCCGGCGACCCGGGCCTGGCCGAGGCCGTGCTGACCGCCGCCGCCGTCGCCCGCAGCACCGCCAGGGAACAGCTGACGGCCGCCCGCTGCCGGCTCGCCGCGGCCGAGACCGACCGGAGCGTGGCCGAGCGTGCCCTGGACGACGTACGCGAAGTGGCCCGCCAGCAACGGAGGTTCGCGGACGCGCGGGAGCGCGCCCGGCTGCTGGCGGAACGGGACGAGGCGCACCGGACCGACCAGCGGCGCATGGAACGGGGCCGGAAGGCGGAGGCGGTCTCGCCCGCGCTGGAGCTGCGGGAGGCGGCCGACGCCGAGCACCGCGCGGCGGCCGCGGCGCAGGCCCGCGCGCGTGCCGCGCTGCCGCAGGGCTTCGCCGACGCGGGCGCCACCGGGCTCGCCGCCGCCGCCCGCCGGACCGCCGAGGAGCTGGGCGGACTGGACGCCGCCCGCCGGGCGGAGCGGCGGCTGGCCGACGTCCGCGCGGAGCGCGCCGACCTGGACCGGCAGGAGCGCGCTGACGAGGACGTGCTGCACGAGGCCGAGACCTGGCTCGCCGGGTGGGAGGCGACCCGGGCCGGCCACCAGGGCCGTATCGACGCCGCCCAGGAGGCGGCCTCCCGGGCCGAGCAACTCGCCGTCCGCCGCGAACCGGTGCAGAAGCGGCTCGGCGCCGCACGGCTGCGCGGCCAACTGGCCGGGGACACCGAGCAGGCCCGGAAGCAGGCCCTCGCCTCGGGAGAGCGCGCCCTGAAGGCACGTGCGCACTGGCTCGACCTCAAGGAACAGCGCCTGAGCGGCATCGCCGCCGAACTGGCCGCGGTCTTGAAGGACGGTGAAGCCTGCGCCGTGTGCGGGGCCACCGAACACCCCGCCCCGGCGCGGAAGGTCGCCGGGCACGTCGACCGGGAGGCGGAGGAGCGGGCACTCGCCGCCTACCAGCGAGCGGAGGAGGCGCACGCCGAGAACGAAGGGCGGCTGGGCGTCGTACGGGAGGCCCTGGCCGCCGCGACCGCCGAGGCGGGTGACACCCCGACCGGCAGGCTCGCCGAAGAGGCCGAGGAACTGGAGCGGCTGCACGTGCGGGCCCGGCGGGAGGCGTCCGGGCTGCACGCCGCGCGCGAGGAACTGCGCAGGGCCGAGCAGGAGCACGAGCGCAGGACCGCCGCGCGCCGGGAGGCCGAGCTGAGGACGGCGTCCCGCTCGGCCCGCCGCGACGCCTTGGACCGTGAAAGGGCCTCCTTGGAAGGGGAACTGACGCAGGCGCGGGGCTCGGCGGGCAGCGTCGCCGCGCGCGCGGCCGAGCTGGAGCGCCGGGCCGCGCGGCTCACGGAGGCCGCCGAGGCCGTACGGCACGCCGAGGACACCGCCCAGCGCCTCAAGGACGCCGACGCCCGCCTCGCCGACGCCGCCTTCCGCGCCGGTTTCGACACCCCGCAGGCCGCGGCCGCCGCCCTGCTGGACGCCGCCACCCATCGCGAGCTGCAACGACGGTTCGACGCCCGGCAGGCCGAGGAGGCCGCCGTCCGCGCGGTCCTCGCCGAGAGCGACACCGCGGCCGCCGCCCAGCAGCCGCCCGCCGACCTCACCGCGGCCGAGGAGGCCGCCGCGGCGGCCGATCGGCGGGTACGCGACGCCGCCTCCGCACGCGACGCCGCCGAGCGCCGCTGCGCCGAACTGGACCGGCTCTCCGCGCGGGCCGCCGCCGGGGTACGACGGCTCGGGCCCTTGCGCGAGGAGTACGACCGGGTGGCACGGATCGCCGGGCTCGCGGCCGGCACCTCCGCCGAGAACGAACGCCGGATGCGCCTGGAGTCGTACGTGCTGGCGGCCCGTCTGGAACAGGTGGCGGCCGCCGCGACCGCACGGCTGCAACGGATGTCGTCCGGCCGTTACACCCTCGTCCACTCCGACGACCGGTCCGGACGCGGACGCAGCGGCCTCGGGCTGCATGTCGTCGACGCCTGGACCGGACGGGAGCGCGACACGGCGACGCTGTCGGGCGGCGAGACGTTCTTCGCCTCGCTCGCGCTCGCCCTGGGCCTCGCGGACGTCGTCACGGACGAGGCGGGTGGCGTGCGGCTGGACACCCTCTTCATCGACGAGGGCTTCGGCAGTCTCGACGACCAGACGCTGGACGAGGTGCTGGACGTGCTCGACTCACTGCGCGAGCGGGACCGAAGCGTCGGCATCGTGAGCCACGTGGCCGATCTGCGGCGGCGTGTTCACGCGCAGTTGGAGGTGGTCAAGGGGAGGTCGGGGTCGGTGCTCCGGCAGCGGGGCACGGGCTGACCGGGCTCACTGGCCCAGCGGGCGCCGGGGGAGGGGCGAGGAGTAGACGACGCTCGTCGTCACCGAGCCCAGCGCGCCGATCCTGCCCGACACCTCCTCCAGGTGGCGCATGGAGCGGGCGGCGACCTTGATGACGAAGCAGTCGTCGCCCGTCACGTGGTGCGCCTCCAGGATCTCGGGGGTCCCGGCGACGAGGTCGTGGAACGGCTTGTAGTTGCCGGTCGGGTTACGCAGCCGGACGAACGCCAGGATCGGCAGCCCCAGCCGGTCGGGGTCCACGACGGCGGCGTACCCCTGGATGACGCCCGCCTCCTCCAGCCGCCGCACCCGCTCGGTGACCGCGCTCGCGGACATGGAGACGGCACGCGCCAGCTCGGCGAAACTGGCACGGCCCTCACGCTGGAGGACGTCGAGGATGCGCCAGTCGGTGGCGTCCGGGGAAAACGCGGTCATGCCGGAGGAATACCAGGGCAAACCCCGGCCGATCAAGGGATACGCCGGGGATCGCTCCTTCAGGGAGCGGATCGACCGGACGTACATTTCAGGCGCATCCCGCCCCGCCCGTCTCGGAAAGGCCGACCCGATGAGCAGCCCCACGACCGCCGCCAACCCCGTCCTGCGCGTCGCCCCCGCCGTCCCGGCCGCTGCAGCCGCCCACTTCCGGGCGAGCCTCGCCTTCCACGCCGACGTCTCCGACGTGGCCGCCGGGCTCGCTGCCGAGGGCGATCCCGGGTTCGTCGTCGTGGACTCCCGCTCGACGGAGTCGTGGGACCAGGGACACATCCCCGGCGCGGTCCACCTTCCGACCTCGCTGATTCCCGAGCAGGCCGGGCAGCTTCTCGACAAGTCGGTGCCGGTGGTGACGTACTGCTGGGGCCCAGGATGCAACGGCGCGATCCGCGCCGCGCTCGCCCTCGCCGAACGGGGCTACCGGGTCAAGGAGATGCTCGGCGGCTTCGAGTACTGGGTCCGGGAGGGCTTCGCGTACGAGACCTGGCAGGGCCGCGAGCACCGGGACGCCGACGCGCTGACGGCGCCGGTGCGGGCGGGCGACTGCGGCTGCTGATGGCCGGGGCCTCGGGCGCAGGAACCTGGTCGACCACGAGAGTGCCCTCCCAGGGCGGCGGTGCCGAAAACCGTGTGCGTCCCGTCTGCCGGTTGCCCATCATGGTCGACCATGCCGCACTTGCCTCATCCCGCACCCGAAGACCTCCGCCGTGACCCCCTGCCGCTGCGCGGCCGCACCGCCCTGGTCACCGGGGCCAGCCGGCGCGGCGGCATCGGGCATGCCGTGGCCCGGCGCCTCGTCGCCCACGGCGCGAGCGTCTATCTCCACCACCACGTGCCGCACGACGCCGCCCTGCCCTGGGGCGCCGACCGGATCGAGGACGTCGTCGACTCCGTGCGCGCGGCGGCCGTCGAGCCCGGTGCGCGGGTCGTCGCCGGGCCCGGTGACCTCGCCGATCCGACCGCGCCCGCCGAGCTGGTCGCCACCGCCGCAGCCGCGCTGGGCGGACGGCTGGACATCCTCGTCGCCAACCACGCCCGCAGCGGATCCGACGGGCCGCTCGACGCGATCGACGCCGGCATGCTCGACGCGCACTGGGCGGTCGACACACGGTCGGTGGTGCTGCTGGTCCAGGCCTACGCGCGACTGCGGGAGCAACTGCCCACGCGAACGCCGGGCGGGCGGGTGCTGATGATGACCTCCGGCCAGGACATCGCGGGCGGCATGCCCGACGAGATCGCCTACGCCCTCCAGAAGGGCGCGCTCGCCTCCGTCACGCGCTCGCTGGCGACGACGCTCGCCGAGCAGGCGGTGACGGTGAACACCGTCAACCCGGGCCCCGTGGACACGGGCTACCTGACCGGCGACGCCCATGCGGCGGTCGCCGCGCGCTTCCCCGCCGGGCGGTGGGGCATGCCCGACGACCCGGCCCGCCTCATCGCCTGGCTCGCCACGGACGAGGCGGACTGGGTCGCCGGTCAGGTGATCAACTCGGAAGGTGGCTTCCGGCGCTGACGTGACCGTCCATGAGCCTCAGAGGCGGGACAGCTCGTCCACCAGGTCGTCAAGGCCCAGGGAGCCCTGGGAGAGGGCGGCCATGTGCCAGGCCTTCAGGTCGAACGCGTCGCCGTGCCGCTCCCGGGCCTTCTCCCGGCCCAGCAGCCAGGCGCGTTCGCCCAGCTTGTAGCCGATCGCCTGGCCGGGGATCGTGAGGTAGCGGGTCAGCTCGCTCTCCACGAAGTCCGCCGGGCGGCTGCTGTGCGCGCCGAAGAACTCCTGCGCCAGCTCGGGCGTCCAGCGCTCACCCGGGTGGAAGGGCGAGTCCGCCGGGATCTCCAGCTCCAGGTGCATGCCGATGTCGACGATCACGCGGGCTGCCCGCATCATCTGCGCGTCGAGGTAGCCGAGGCGCTGCTCCGCGTCGGTGAGGAAGCCCAGCTCGTCCATCAGCCGCTCCGCGTACAACGCCCAGCCCTCGGCGTTGGCGCTGACGCCGCCGATGGTGGCCTGGTAGCGGGAGAGGTCACCGGCGACGTGCGTCCACTGCGCGAGCTGGAGATGATGGCCGGGGACACCCTCGTGGTACCAGGTCGACACCAGGTCGTAGACCGGGAACCGGGTCTGGCCCATCGTCGGCAGCCAGGTGCGGCCGGGGCGGGAGAAGTCCTCCGACGGGGGCGTGTAGTACGGCGCGGCGGCGCTGCCGGGCGGGGCGATGCGGGACTCCACCTTCCGTACCCGCTCGGCGAGTTCGAAGTGGGTGCCGTCCAGCTCCCGGATCGCCTGGTCCATCAGGCCCTGCAGCCACTCCCGGACCTCGTCCACGCCCTCGATGTGCGTGCCGTGCTCGTCGAGGTGGGCGAGCGCCACCCACGGCGTCCGCGCGCCCGGGAGGATCTTCTCGGCCTCCTGCTTCATCTCGCCGAGGATGCGGTGGAACTCCGACCAGCCGTAGGCGTACGCCTCGTCCAGGTCGAGGTCGGTGCCGTTGAAGTAGCGCGACCAGCGGGCGTACCGCTCCCGGCCCACCGTGTTCGGCGCGCCCTCGACGGTCGGCGCGTACACCTCGCGCATCCAGGTCCGCAGCTCCACCACGGCCGCGGTCGCCCCACGGGCGGCCTCGTCCAGCTCGGTGCGCAGCGCGTCGGGCCCGGCCGAGGCGAAGTCCTCGAACCAGCCGCGCCCCCTGCCGTCGGTGTCCGCCCACTCGCCGAGCTGGTCGATGAAGGTGGCCGTCGGACGCGGGGCCGCGTACAGCTTGCGTTCCAGGCCCAGCGCGAGGGACTCGCGGTAGCCCGCCAGAGCGGCCGGGACCGCGCGCAGACGCTCCGTGAGGGCAGCCCAGTCCTCCTCCGTCTCCGCCGGCGTCACCGTGAACACCTCGCGCACCGGGTGCACGATCGTCCCCAGGTTGCCGACCGAGCGCAGGCCCTCGTCGGCGTCGTGCACGGCGAGCTCGGCTGTGAGCCGTTCACGCAGCAGGCGCGCGCAGCGGCGCTCGATGTCACTGTCCGCGCCGGGCGCGCGCTCAGCCTCGTCGAGCTTCGCGAGGGTCGCCCGCGCCAGCTCGGCGAGCGCCTCCTGGCCCGCGGGCGAAAGGTCGGGCAGGCGGCTCGAACTCTCCTTCACGCCGAGATAGGTACCGGTGACCGGGTCGAGGGCGATGAGCTCGTCGACGTAGGCGTCGGCGACCTCTCGGGGCAGCGGGCTGTTGGTGTCTGACATGTGGACCATCCTCGTACGAGGGGCCACTGTGCGTCACCCCGATTGTGCCGAGGGCGAAGGCGGCAGCAGAGGACCGCAGTCCCACCGCTGGAAGATCAACCGGGTCTCCACGCGGGCGACTTCGCGGTGGGCCGTGAACTCGTCCAGCACCAGCCGCTGCAGATCCGCCATGTCCGCGACGGCGACATGCACGAGGTAGTCGTCGGGACCGGTGAGGTGGAAGACGGTCAGCGACTCCGGCAACGCCCGGATCCGCTCCACGAACGGCCGCACCAGCTCCCGTCGGTGTGGCCTGACCTGCACGGACAGCAGAGCCTGCAACCCGCGTCCCAACTTGGCCGGATCCAGCCGCAGCTGGTGCCCGAGGATCACGCCGGCGCGGCGGAGCCGGGTCACCCGGTCCAGGCAGGTCGACGGCGCGACGCCCACCTGGGCGGCGAGATCGCGGTAGGTCGTCCGGGCGTCGTTCTGCAACAGCCGCAGCAGATCGAGGTCCACCGGATCCAGTACGACAGATTCGGCCACTGGCCGAACGTAGCACGGGTTCCGCCCGCTGTGACCCGGTCGGTGTTCACCCTGCGGGGCATGGAGACGAGAGCGCTGGACAGCGGGGACGCTGCCACAGGAGAAGCGAACCGGATGACGTCGGCCGGGAGCCCGGCCAGGAGGTTCGCCACCGAAGCCGTGCACGCCGGACGGGACGATCTCGCCAGGCAGGGCCTGCATGCCCCGCCGATCGACCTGTCCACCACCTACCCCTCGTACGACAGCCGGGCCGAGGCCGCCCGCATCGACGCCTTCGC
This sequence comes from Streptomyces sp. NPDC086077, assembly GCF_040686175.1. Classification (NCBI taxonomy): domain Bacteria; kingdom Bacillati; phylum Actinomycetota; class Actinomycetes; order Kitasatosporales; family Streptomycetaceae; genus Streptomyces; species Streptomyces sp. NPDC086077. Next base: position 23,113 of record NZ_JBFBJT010000005.1, read on the forward strand.
CACCACCGGCGCCGAACCGGAGGGCCCGCCCGTCTACGCCCGGCTGGGCAATCCGACCGTCGCCCGCTTCGAGACCGCCCTCGCACGGCTCGAAGGCACCGAGTCCGCCGTCGCCTTCGCCAGCGGCATGGCCGCGCTGAGCGCGATCCTGCTCGTACGGGCCTCCCTCGGCCTGCGCCATGTCGTCGCCGTACGGCCCCTGTACGGCTGCAGCGACCACCTCCTCACCGCCGGACTGCTCGGCTCGGAGGTCACCTGGACCGACCCGGCGGGCATCGCGGACGCCCTGCGCCCCGACACCGGGCTCGTCCTGGTCGAGTCCCCGGCGAACCCGACCCTCGCGGAGGTCGACGTACGGGCCGCCGCGCACGCCTGCGGTTCGGTCCCGCTGCTCGTCGACAACACCTTCGCCACGCCCGTCCTCCAGCGCCCCGTCGAGCAGGGCGCACGACTGGTGCTGCACAGCGCCACCAAGTACCTCGGCGGGCACGGTGACGTACTCGCCGGAGTCGTCGCCTGCGACGAGGAGTTCGCCGGGCGGCTGCGCCAGGTGCGGTTCGCGACGGGCGGGGTGCTGCATCCGCTGGCCGGCTATCTGCTGCTGCGCGGACTCTCGACCCTGCCCGTGCGGGTGCGGGCGGCGTCCGCGAACGCGGCCGAACTGGTCCGCCGCCTCGCCGCCGACCCGCGCGTCGCCCGCGTCCACTACCCGAGCATCGGCGGCGCGATGGTCGCCTTCGAGGTGCACGGCGACCCCCACCAGGTCATCGCCGGCGTCCGTCTGATCACCCCCGCCGTCAGCCTCGGCAGCGTCGACACCCTCATCCAGCACCCGGCGTCCATCAGCCATCGCATCGTGGACGCGGACGACCGCCGGGGTGCCGGCGTCAGCGACCGGCTGCTGCGGATGTCGGTGGGGCTGGAGGACGTCGAGGACCTGTGGGCCGATCTGGACGCCGCCCTGGGGGAGGAGCCGGCACCGGCCCGGGCGGCGGCAGGGATGAGGCACGCCTGAGCGGCCCGACCCGCGCCTCGGGGACGGCTCGGCGTGTGTCCCGCACCGTCCCCGAGGCGCCCGTCACCGCGCCCGGCGCCTCACTCCCGGACGATCCGCTCGCCGAGCCGCTCCCCGTCGTACGGCAGGCCCGAACGGACCGCCGCCGCGTCCAGGCGGGCCGTGATCACCAGGGTGCCCTCCTCGATCTGGTAGTCGAGGGGCAGGCCCAGCCCGCGCATAGCGGCGACCATGCCGGTGTTGGAGGACTGCGTCACGGCGTACACGCTCTCGCAACCCGCCTCTACCGCCATGGACACCAGACGGCCGAGCACTTCGGCACCGATGCCACGGCGCTGCCAGTCGTCCTCGACGAGCAGCGCGACCTCCGTCTCGTCCCCGTCCCACAGCAGGTGGCCGAGCCCGACGATCCGGCCCGACGCGGTCTGCACGGCGAGCGTCCGGCCGAAGCGCGGGCTCAGGAGGTGGTTGAGGTAGCGGTCGGCGTCCCCGACCGGCCCGTGGTAGCGCATCGAGAGGGTGCGCGGTGAGCACCGGTCGTGCATGGCCTTCGCGGCCTCGACGTCACCGGTGTCGGCCCGGCGCACCGTGATGGCGCCGCCCTGCGGCAGGGTCAGTACGTCCTGGCTGCCCGGGACGCGCGGCCCGAGCCGGGCGTCCAGCTCCACCAGCGCCCGCGCCCGGGCGAACTCGGTCGGCGTGAACGGCAGATACGGCCGCTCCACGGTGATCACTCCGCCTTCCGGTGCCCGCAACCGCAGCACGGTGTCCTCCAGTACGCCCTCCACCGGCACACCGTCCGCCGCGCGACCGCCGCCCACCGGGGCCGCGGGCAGCGAACGGATCGTGCACCGGCCCAGCAACTGGCGGAGCGCGAGCGGCAGTTCGGCGGCGTCCAGCGCCGTGCGCGTGGCCAGGCCCAGGACCCGGGTCGGGGCGTCCACCAGATCGTGCGCGTCGGCCCGCTCGATCCAGGTGCTCGTACCGCCCGCCTGGGCCGCCGCCCGCGTCAGCTCGGCCGCCGCGAGCCCGGCGGGGGCCCGCAGCAGGAACTCGTCCACCGTGCCGTCGCCCAGCGGATGGGTCTGCAGGCTCAGGATGTCGACCCGGTGCCCGGCGAGCTCCGTGCAGAGCGCGGCGAGCGAACCCGGCTCGTCCTTCACCGTCGTGCGCATCCGCCAGAGCGCGGCCTCCCCGGACTCGGGCCGCGCGTTCGCCGTGGTGGGCGCGGACGGCCCGGCCTGCCGCTCCGAGGAGGGCGGCCGGGCGCCGGTATCGCTGGTCGGCGGTGCGTGCCCGTGGCGGCGTGACCACCAGGTGTGGAACGCCGCCGTGGCGAGCAGGGCGATCGCGGAGATCACCAGCAGTGCCGGGCCGTCGGGGCCGTGACCGATCAGGTTGGCCACGGCGTCCGCCACCGCGACGGCCGTGAACAGGGCGGCGAGCTCCACGAGGTCCCGTCGCCAGTGGTGCACGGGGCGGCCGTGTTTCGCACGTGTCACATCAGACATGTCTCGACTCATGCACCCACTGTGAAGGAACGGTGTTGCGTGATCACGAACGCTTTGTGACTGATCGGTAAAGCATGGATCTGCCCTTTTTGTTGTTCTTTTTACAACTGTGTGGCCGCGCGGTGACGACCTGCGAGGACGTACGTGCTCAGCTGCCCCCGGTACCAGCCCGTCTACGTCATGCGGCCACCTCGTCGCCCAGCGCACTGCGCAGCCGACGTGCCTGCGTCACCAGACGGGAGGAGCCACGCCGGGCCGCCGCCTGGGCCAGGTGCGGCAGGTCGCCGCGGGCCCCGGACCGCTCGGCGCACTCGGCCGCCACCGCCAGCAGCTCCCCGAGGCCCCGGGCGGGCGTGGCCGCCTCGCCGTTCGTGAGGTCGGCCAGCAGTTCGGGCAGCGTCCGGCTCAGGATGCTCCATATCGTGGCGTTGGCGCCAGTCGCCGCCGCCGTACGCATCGACTCGGCCAGCCGCTGCGTCTTCACCGCACCGCACCGGACCAGCTGCCCGAGGTCCGCGCCGAGCCGACCCGCGTCCAGCTGTCCGCGCGCGGCCAGCACCAGCAGCGCGTCCACTGCCGCGAGCCGGTCCTCCGGATGCCGCGCCCCGAGCCCGTAGGCGACACCCAGATGGACGGCCTCGCCCGCCTCTCCGCCGGACTCCGCGAGCGGCGGCAGCGCCGCGGCGGCCCCCCGGAGGTCGTCCACGGCGAGTTCGGACAGGCCTTGCAGCAGCCGCGCCGCCACCAGCTCACGCCGCTCCGGGAGCATGGCCGACCAGTGCTGCCGTACGTCGTCCTCCCAGTGGTAGCACCAGCGGTGTTCCTTGGGGACGCTCAGCGGTCTGCCCAGGGAGCGGAACTCCGCCGGGAAGTCCTCCTGCAGTTCGAGGACTTCGCCGAGCTCCACCAGGACGCGTCGCCCCGATGCCCGTCGCCAGGTGGTCGGCTGCTCCGCGGCACCGGAGGTCAGCCAGGCGGCGAGCCGTTTCCCCTCCGCCGTGCCGAGAGCCGCCGCACGCCGGGCCGCCGACCCGGCCGCCTCCCGGTCCCCGCGGCGTACCCGGAGCAGTGCCTGCGCGAAGTCGGTGTCCGCGACCCGGGCACCCAGCCGCGCGTAGGTGTCGAGGCGTTCGACCAGCTCGGCCGGTTCCAGCAGGCCGGTGCTCCAGGTGGGGGTCGAGAGCAGGAAGGGCAGCGGATCGGTGCGCATCCGGTACGCCACCTCCCACAGGCGGCACTCGAACGCGCGGAAGAGGGCGCTGTGCACACAGTCACGGGCGTTCGCACCACGCTTGACGCGCGTGTGCAGCGTGGCGGTGCGGACCGCGCCGCGCAGCGTGGCGAGGAGCAGATCCAGGCCGCCGGCGGCGTCGGACACCGCGCCGTAGGAGTGGCCGAAGCCGTCGCCCGACGCGGGGCCGTGGGCGCTGTCCCACCAACGCCGGGCGACCACCGGCTCCAGGGCCGTCAGCAGGGACTCGCTGTCCCGGTACGCGTGCCGCACCAGACCGTCCAGGGCCCGCTCGAAATCGGTGACGCCCGGCTCGGAGGCCAGCGCCGCGCCCACCTCCTCGGCCAGCTCCACGGCGGACGCGGCGGCGGGGGCCAGACGCGTCGGCCGTGGTGCCGGGGGCAGCAGCTCCTCGTGGCCCGACGGCTCGGGGCCGGCCGGCGCCGCGCCGAGCGTCACGACCGCCCTGGCGCGCAGGCCAGGGCTCAACTGCTCGGCGGCGATGGCCACATCCGCCCGCGCCGGCACCGAGTCGACCTTCCTGACGTGCCGTTCGGCCAGCTTCAGCGCCCGCTCCTGGACGTCCGTGTCCTCGTGTCCGAAGGCCTGCGCGACGGCGGGCAGCAGCTCCCCGGCCGCGGAGGCGTCCCGCGTCAACACCTTGCCCAGCAGCACGAGCTGGGCCCGCACGAGCTTCCGCTCGGTGCGGAACAGCACCGCCTCCGACACCTCCGCCAGGTGCCGCGGCGCCAGCTCGCCGTCCAGGGCGAGGGCCCCGAGGACCGACTGGGCGTACGAGGCCACCGTCGACGTGGCGTCCGACGCGAGCGCCAGCCAGTCGGGCAGGTGCTCCCGCTCCTCGTCCCGGGTGAGGGCGAGGCACTTCAGCAGCCGCAGGAACGCCCGCTGATCGGCGGCCGTGCCACCCCGCAGCAGCCGGGCCACGCACGCGTCGACCGTCGCCCCACGGTCGAGCGCGCCCTCCACGGTCAGCTGTGCCAGCGCGCCGATCCAGCTGTCCGGGCCGACGTGGTCCGGCCACTGCAGCCGGTTGCCGATGTCGTCCGTCTCGAACAGAGCGGCGATGAGCTCCCGCAGATGCGGGTCCTGCCGCAACCGGTCGAGCAGCGTGCCCCCGCGCTGCCACGAGCCGTGCAGGTGATCGAGCCAGCCCCGGACGTAGGCGTCGGTCGTCGGCACCGGGCAGCGGGAGAGCCGTACCAGACCGGCCATGAGCTCGAACGGCACCCAGGCGGAGACCGGGCGCTGCGCCAGCCGGTGCGTGACATCGGCCAGCCAGTCGGTCTCGCGGTCGCCCAGGACGTGCAGCAGCACGCCGGGAGGGACCTGCGACCAGCGCAGGTCGGCGGCGGCGATCCAGCTCGCCACTCCCGCCGCGCCCGTCTGGCACGCCGCCCCGGCCGCGTGCAGGGCGGGATACGCGCGCCGCGCGGCCGACTCCCAGGGAGCCGTCCGCAACTCCTTGCGCAGCCCCCTCAACTCGGGGAAGTGCGCGCGCCGTTCGGCATCCGTCAGCCCGTCGAGCAGGCTCACCACCTCGGCCGTACGGCCGGCTCGCACCAACTCCAGCAGCGAACTCATCGCGCACCCCCGTCGACCCGCTCCGGCTGTCCTGCCCGCGCCCCTGTGGCCCCGCGCCGCACCATGCGCACCGCCAGCGCGTGTTTGCACGGCCCCCGCCCGCCCCGGTACTTCGCCCACCACAGGCAACTGCAGCTGAGCACCCCCGCCGCCTGCTCCCGCACCCGGTGTATGTGCCCGTCCTCCGCCGTGACCGTGGCGACCGCGCCGTCCAGGGCGACCGCACCCGCCGCCACCAGCGCGCGGGCGGATCGCAGTCGCGGGTTGTGCCGCTCCACGCGCTCGGCATCGTAGGGCAGTTCGCGGTGGAAGTAGGCCGTCTCCGCCACGTCGTACCCGACGCGTCCCGAGGTGCCGAGGCGGACCAGGGCCGCCCGGACGCGCTCGGCGGTCAGCCCGGAGGCGACCGCGAGGTCGCGGACGTCGACGCGCGGCTCCCACGCCAGCAGCACCGAGATCAGCTCCGCGTCCTCGGCGGCCTCGTCGGTCGCCAGCGCGGCCAGGACGCCGCCCTCGCCGGAGAACCCGCGCGAGGCGTCGGGGGACAGCGTCAGGGTGAGCCGCATGCCGGGCAGGACGACTTCCCAGGCCGCGGCGGTGGCGGCGTCGCCGGCGACCGCGGGGCCGTACACGCGCAGCGACGTGGCGTGCCGCAGTACCCGCTGGAGCGCGATGAGCCGCTCCGGGCCGGGCAGGCAGACCGCGCCGGGCACGGCCCGGGTGCTGGGCCGCAGCCCATGACCGGCGGGCACCACCCACCGGACGCCGGCCGACGCGGCGCGCCCGCCGCCCCGGGGCAGCGTCCGCAGGAACCTCACGGCCTCGGCCGCCGGCAGCTCCGCCCGCAGATCGAAGCCGGCGGCGATGACCTGGGCCTCGGCGAAGCCCCGCAGCCAGCGGTCGGGCAGCGGCACCTTCTTCTCGACGACCGGACCGTCCAGCGTGGTCACCGCCAGCTCGTCCGGGCCGACCCGCAGGTGGAGCGGATCGGCGGAACCGATCCGCGACAGTGCCTCCCGCAGCGGGTTGTTGACGTCGACGTTCGTCGTGCCGTGGCCCACCGCGTCGCCGTCCAGGCCCGCTTCCAGGACGTCCAGGCGCGCGTAGACCCCGCCGCAGCCGGAGAACGACTCGAAGCGCAGCCGGTCGCCGTTGCCCGTCACCACCGGGTCGAGCGAGGCGCGCAGCTGCCGCTGGTAGTACCGCGCGGCCGCCACGTCCGCCACCGCGAGCAGTCCCGCCGCAGCTACCTGAGGTGATGTCAGAAGGCCCGCGAAGAGCTGCGGATGGTCCCGCACGCCCGAGGGCGTCGCACCTCGTGAGGTCTCCAGACCCAGGCGCTGTCCGTCCGCATCGGACTCCAGCACGGAGGGTCGCCGATAGGCCACGGCCTGCAATGATCGCGTCATGGGAAAACCGTAGAGGCGGCCACTGACAATCAGCCTGATCTGCGAAAATGCCGCTTTCGCAGGCGAGTTGGCGGAGGGAAGGAACGTGCCGCGCACTGGGGGATGACGCCGGTGCGCGGCACGTCGTACGAGGGTACGGGAGCCACTGCCATGGAAGGCCGGAACGGGCCTACTGACCGACCCGCCCGGGTCGCAGCACCTTGGTGAACAGCACGGTGCCGTCCTGCTCGCGCAGTCGGACCGTGAGTTCGGCGCTGTCGCCGTCGATGTGACGCAGGAAGGGGTAAGGGGATGTCGTGACGGATCATGGCGGCAGCAGGGGTGAGGCTCCCCAACTTGTCCCGGTCAACCGCGACTTACCGCCTCCGCCATCACCCGCACCCCCTCCCGTATCAGCCCCGGCGGCACCTGTGCGTACCCGAGAACGAGCCGCACCGCCGCCTCCCCGTCCTCCGAGAGATCCGCACGCGCGTACGTGCACTCCGACAGCGCTCGTACGGCGACCCCCGCCGCCCCCACCCGCGCGAGGAACCGCTCCTGCGGCCCGTACCGTTTCGGCAGTGTCACGATGGCGTGCAGTCCCGCGGCGATCCCGGACACAGGCACGCACGCCGGACGACCGCAGCGGACCCAGGGCGAGTCCCTCGCCGTCCAGCGGCAGCGGCACGGAGGTGACGCCGGCCGCGGCGTACATGCCGTCGTGCTGCGGGCTGCCGGGATCCTCGACGCCGATCACATGCGTGCCGCGTGCCCGCAGCACCAGGGCGAGCAGTGTCGTCGCCTGGGTCACGCCGGAGACGACCACGATCCGCTCCGGGTCGGCGACCACGCCCCGTCGGCGGCCGAGCAGTTCGGCCAGTGCGGTGCGCAGCCGGGGCAGCCCGCGTGGGTCGGGGTAGCCGGGCCGTGGTGGGGCAGCTCCGCCAGCACGTGGCGCTGCGCGGCGGCCCAGGCGGCGCGCGGGACCAGCGACAGGTCGGGTGTCCCCGGCACGAAGTCGGCGCGCGCCCCGGCGGTACGGGGGGCGAGATCACGCGCGCGCGGGGGTGGGCGGCTCGTGCCGCGTCGCCCACCCAGGTCCCCGCGCCCCGGCCGCTGCGCAGGTAGCCCTCCGCCGTCAGCTGCTCGTAGGCCTCCGTGACCAGCCCGCGCGACACACCGAGGTCGGCCGCGAGGTCCCGGCTGGACGGCAGCCGGGTGCCCGGCGCGAGCCGCCCGGAACGGACCGCCGACCGCAGCGCCGCCTGCAACGAGCGGCCACGCGCGCGTGCGGGCGCCGCGGCGGCGGGCAGCAGCAACGCCCAGGCCGGTGTGGAGGGCGCACTGCCCCCATGACCGCCCCGCAAGCAGTGCTCAGGCCGTCTGTCGCGCGGCGGGCCGGCTGCCGTCGAGAAGTACGCGTGCGACGAGCGCGGGGTCGTCGTTCATCGGGACGTGACCGCAGCCGGGCAGCCGGACCAGCCGGGCCTTGGGCAGGATGTACTTGGCGCGGATGCCCTGCCGGGGCACCAGCAGCCGGTCCCTGCTGCCCCAGGCCACGGTGACCGGGATCCCCGTGATGTCGTCGGTGAACCGCACGTCCCGGCCGCTCCGGAGGGTCTGCGCGAACCCTTGGGCACGGGCCAGCGCGAGCGTCTCGGCGACCACCGCCTCGGGCGAACGGCGGGCCGGGCGGGCGTAGATGGCGCTGGTCAGCAGCGTGCGGCCCACCGCAGGGCGGGCGAGCGCCTGGACGAAGGGCGGCGGCATCCGCCGGGCGATCTGCCGCATGGCCGTGAGCACGGTGAAAGCGTAACGCCGCTCCGCCTGCGACCAGAACCCGGCGGGCGACAGCGCCGTCACCGACCGCACCAGCTTGTCCCGGCCGAGCTGGAGGGCGAGCAGGCCGCCCAGCGAGTTGCCCGCCACATGCGGCCGTTCGAGCCCGAGCGCCTCGCACAGCGCGGCGAGCACGGAGGTCATCGTCGGCAGGTCGTGCGTCAGCCCGTCCGGGAGAGCCGGGGACTCCCCGCACCCCGGCAGGTCCACGGAGATCACGTCCCGCTCGACGGCCAGAACGGGGACGACCGGGTCCCATACCTGCCGGTGGTGGCCGATGCCGTGCAGCAGGACCAGCGGTTCACCGGAGCCCACGCGCGTGTACGCCAGGCTCATGCTGCGCGGGCCGTGCGGGGTGGGGACCGTGAAGGAGACGGTGGCGGACATACAGCTCCTCGTCGGGGACTCGGTGCCGGACATGGTGTAGACACCTTGTCAGCAAAGGCTACCGACGGGTAGCCCCCGGTCGCCGTCAGCCGCATGGCCGAACGCACCGCCGCAGACCCGGCATTGCCCCGCCGCGCACGAACCGGCCGCACGCGCGTGCGCGGCGAAACCGCCTGGACACGACGTGACGCGTCGGATGGGATTGCGGGGTGACCGCCGACATCGTTACCGAGGTCTTCGAAGAGCACCGCCCGGTCCTCCTGGGCGTCGCCTACCGCATGCTGGGCCGCGTCGCCGACGCGGAGGACGTGGTCCAGGACGCCTGGCTGCGCTGGTCCGGCGCCGACCGCGCCGACGTGCGCGACAGGCGCGCGTACCTGGTGCGCGTCACCACCCGCCTCGCCGTCGACCGGCTGCGCCAGATCAAGACCCGCAACGAGGCCTACGTCGGCCCCTGGCTGCCCGAGCCGTATCTCACCGAGTTCGGGGACACCGCCCCCGACACCGCGGAACGCGCAGTGCTCGCCGATTCCGTCTCCCTCGCCGTCCTCGTCGTACTGGAGTCGCTGTCACCGCTGGAGCGGGCTGTCTTCGTGCTCCGCGAAGCCTTCGGCTACCCCTATGCCGACATCGCCGCCATCCTCGACCGCGCCGAACCCGCCGTACGGCAGCTGGCGGGCCGGGCCCGCCGGCACGTCGAGGAGCGGCGTCCGCGCTACGACGTCGACCCGGCCCAGCGCCGAGACCTCACCGAGCGGTTCCTCGCGGCGGCCGGGGACGGCGATCTCGACGGCCTCATCGCGCTGCTCGCGCCCGACGTCCGCCTCGTCGGCGACAGCGGCGGCAAGTCCAAGGCGCCGCTGCGGGTGCTGGAGAGCGCCGACCACGTGGGCCGATTCCTCGTCGGCGCCGCAGGAAAGGGCGTTCCCGGCATGTCCTACCGCTTCCTGGAGCTCAACGCCGGCCCCGCGGTCCTCGTCCTGTCCGGCGGCGAACCCGACGCCGTGCTCCAGGTGGACGTCGTAGACGGACGCGTCCAGACCGTCTACGTGATGCGCAACCCCGACAAGCTGCGATCACTGGCCACCGCCTAGACGCCGTTGTGTCACGTATGTGGCGAGGTGCGAACGGCCCATGAACGCTCGGCCGCACCTCTCCTGTGTGGCGCCCGGGCGATCAATGATTGGTCTTGACCAAGGGTGAGGGCCGTCCTATGGTCGCAGATAAGTACAACAACCTTTAATAAACAAGGGCGCTAAAACGCCGCCGATCCACGGCGATTGCGGAGGACAGGGTGGGGACCACGCAGCTGGAATCGGTGCCGGAACCTAAGTACTGGCATCTCAAGACCGTGCTCACGGAGGCACTCGACTCCGAGTTCTCGGTGGGCGAGATCCTGCCCAACGAGCGCGACCTCGCCGCCCGCTTCGGCGTCGCCCGCGCCACGCTCCGCCAGGCCCTGGAACAGCTGGAACTGGAAGGCAGGCTGCAGCGCCGCCGCGGCGTCGGCACGACCGTCGCCCCGCCGCGCGTGGGAGTGGCCGTCGGCACCGAGCAGCACGACTGGCCGGGCGGGTCCGGTGACGCCTGGCAGGCCGTCGACTGCGTCGTCGCGGCTCCGCCGGCCGCGGTCGCGGACGCCCTGGAGACGGGCCGCGAGGAGCCCGTGCACATCGTGCGCCGCACCCGTACGACCCACGGCCAGCCCGTCGCCGCCGAGCTGCTCTACATCGCCGAGTCGTCGGTGCCCGACCTGTCGGCCATCGACGCCCCGGCCGGACCGGCACGCGCGCGTGCGGTACTGCGCGAGCTGCAGCGCCTGGAGCTGGAGGGCCAGGACCGCGCCGTCGAGCTCGGCTCGGCCCGCGCCGACGACGCCAAGGAACTCGACCGGCTGCCGGGCGCGCCGGTCCTGGTCGTCACCACCCGCTTCCACGCCGACGGCCGCACCGCGGCGGTCTCCGTCGCGACGTACCGCGCGGACACGTGCCGGCTGACCTTCGGCGACTCGGGCGGAGTGGAGATCCACGAGGGCCCGGAGCGCAAGGCTTCCTGACGGCGGCAGGGATCTCTCTCGTACGGAGCCCTCGGGGACTTCCTCCGGGGCTCCGAACGTTTCCTCAGTCCTTGGGCGCCGCGGGCCTGCGAGAGCGCGGGCCGGGGCCCGGACGTCAGCGGGGCGCCGGGGCGCCGGACCTCAGCGGCGCGCGGTCACCGTGCCCTCCACCGCGAACAACTGCTCCTCCACGTGGTCCAGGGCCAGCCGCAGCGCCCCGGTCGCCACCGCCGCCTCACCCAGCAGCGACAGCGTCACCTTCGGCGGCCGCAGACAGTAGCGCGCCAGTTCGCGACGCAGCGGCTCCAGTACGCCGTCCAGGCCCGCCGCCCAGCCGCCGATCACGACCAGCTCCGGGTCGAGGGCCAGTGCGAGCGCGGCCACGTCGTGCACGAGCCGCTGGATGAACCGTTCGACGGCGGCGATCGCCCGCTGGTCACCCTCACGGGCCTGCGCGAAGACCTTGGCGACCGCCTGCTCGTCCAGCGGGTGCAGGGGCTCGTCCGTGGTGGACAGCAGCGTCTCCGGCGTCGCCTCCCGGCCCAGCAGATGCAGTGCGCCGATCTCACCGGCCGCCCCGCCGTATCCCCGGTGCAGCCGCCCGCCGATCAGGGCGCCGGCACCCGGGCTGAGGCCCGCCAGCACGAACACCACGTCGTCGGACTCGATGGCGGAGCCCTTCCAGTGCTCGGCGACCACCGCCGCGTTGGCGTCGTTCTCCACCAGCACCGGGCACTTGAAGGAGCGGCCCAGCCGTTCCCCGAGCCGCAGCCCCGTCCAGCCGGGCAGCGCGGTGCCCAGCCTCACGGTGCCGTCCGCCTCGACGATCCCCGGCGTCGCCGCCCCGACCGCCCGCAGCGAGCCGCGCGCGATCCCGGCCCGGCGCAGCAGTTCGGCGACGGCGGTGCGCAGCCGTTCCAGTCGTTCGTCGGCGGGCGCGGTCTCGTCGATGTCCTTGGCCTGCGCGCCGACGATCCTCCCGTCCAGGTCCGCGAGCAGCGCGGCAACCCGGTGCGGCCCGATCTCCAGCCCCAGCAGATGCCCGGCCTCGGCTCGGAACCGGAACCGGCGCGCCGGTCGCCCCTGGCGCCGCGTGGCGCCTTCCTCGGCCGCCGTCTCCACCACGAGACCGGCTTCGATCAGCCCTTCGACGACCCCCTCGACGGTCGGCCGGGACAGGCCGGTGACGCGGGTGATCTCCGTCAGCGTCGCGCAGTCCGTGGCACGCAGCGCGTGCAGCACCACCGCGGAATTGATCCTTCGCAGCAGCGAGGGATCCCCGCCGGTCAGCCGCCCCAACGTCCGTCCTCCCAGCTCGTGCGCGTGTTCGCCGGATCGTACTCGGCACCGGCGGGCAGCGGCGAGTGCCGGAGCGCCCGAATCCGGCGGGGATTCGGATCAGCCGGGGGAGACGAACCCCGACTCGTAAGCCGTGATCACCGCCTGGGTGCGGTCCCGCGCCCCGAGTTTCGCCAGCACCGCGCTGACGTGTGACTTCACCGTCTCCGTGCCGACGACCAAGTGCCCGGCGATCTCCGCGTTCGACAGGCCGCGGGTCATCAGCCGCAGCACGTCCGCCTCACGTTCGGTCAGCCGCGCCCGCTCCAGTGCCGCCCGGGCCGCGCGATTGCCGCCGCTGTCGCCGTACTCCGCGGCCAGCTGCCGTACCGAGGCCGGGAACAGCAGTGAGTCGCCCTCGGCGACCAGCCGCACCGCGTGCACGATCTCGGCCGGCCGGGCTCGCTTCAGCAGGAACCCGGAGGCACCGGCACGCAGCGCCGCGTACACGTACTCGTCGTTCTCGAACGTCGTCACCACCAGGATTTTCGGCGGCTTCTCGACCGTCCGCAGCACCGCGCGCGTGGCCTCGATGCCGTCCAGCAGCGGCATCCGTACGTCCATCGCGACCACGTCCGGCCGCAGTTGCCGCACCAGTGGGATCACCGCCGCCCCGTCGGCCGCCTCGCCGGCGACCTCGATGTCGGGCTGCGCCTCCAGCACGGCCCGCAGGCCCGCCCGGACGAGGGGTTCGTCGTCGACAAGGAGAACGCTGAGCGGCATCCGGCCAGCGTAGATCAGCGCAGCGGCAGCTCCGCACGCACCCGCCAGTCCCCCTCGGCCGGCCCCGTCTGCGCCCGCCCGCCGAGCAGTGCCGCGCGCTCGCGTATGCCCCGCAGGCCGCTGCCCTGCCCCGGGCCGGGTGTCGCCCCGGGCACCGGATTGCGGACGTCCAGCGTCAAAGTGCCGGCCGCCACCTCGATCCGGACGAGGACCGGAACGGCCCCCGCGTGCCGCAGGACGTTGGTCAGCGACTCCTGGAGGATGCGGTACCCCTCGCGCGAGACGGGCCCCGGCACGGCATCGACGGGCCCGGTCACCTCGGCGTCGACCTTCGCGCCGGAGGCGCGTGCCGACTCCAGCAGCCGCTCGGCGTCCACGAGGGTGGGGCGTGAGCTCACCGGCCGCTCCGCCTCGCGCAGTACGCCCAGCACCCGCTCCAGATCCTCCAGGGCCGCCCGTCCGGTCTCCTCGATGGCGCCCAGCGCCCGCGCGGTGAACGCCGGATCGCCCGCCGCCCGCGCCGCGCCCGCCTGCACCACCGCCACCGTGAGTGCGTGGCCGATGGAGTCGTGCAACTCGCGCGCGATACGCGTGCGTTCCAGGAGCTGCTCCGTGCGCTCCTCCAGCGTGGCCAGCCGCTCCGCCGCGGAAGGGCCGAGGAGCCGGCGTGCGGCCGCGGTGACCACATGGCCCAGGCCGAGCACCGTCACGTACAGCGCGATCAGTGGCAGGGGCGCCAGCAGCCAGTAGAGCCACGGGGGTTCGACGGTCCACAGCAGGGGGTTGTCGTCGTGCTGCGGGTGCCCGAGCGCGGTCGTGACCAGATCGACGGAGGTGAGTGGCAGCCAGATCGTGGCGAAGGCCGCCGCCGCGCCGAGAGCCAGCCGGATCTCCAGCCACAGCACGGTGCGCCATCGGTCCCGCCAGGTCGACGACGGCGCCGTGGAGAATCCCGAATCCGGCTCGCCCGGCGTCAGCAGCAACTGTGCCTGCACGCCCTCACCCATCCGCACGGCCGGGATCATGGCGACCGGGATCACCAGCAGCGCGGGCACCCAGGGCCTCGACATGTCGATGAAGAGCCACACGCTGACGAGGAACACGGGCACCCACAGGTGCAGCCAGCGTGTGTACGTCGTCCCCCGCAGCAAGGGGCGCAGCAATCGGCCCATTTCGTCATCGTGCCAGCCACCCCTGACAACGCACCTCCCCCGGGCGGGGGAGACGATCTCCACGTGCGGGGGAGGAGGACGGCCCGCCCACCGGCCAGGCTGCTGCCATGACCAGCATCCACGTCCAGGACCTCACCAAGGAGTACGGCTCCCGACGCGCCGTCGACCACCTCACCTTCACCGTCCGGCCCGGCCGCGTCACCGGCTTCCTCGGCCCCAACGGCGCCGGGAAGTCCACCACCATGCGGCTCGTCCTCGGCCTCGACCGGCCCACCGCCGGCACCGCCACGGTCGGCGGCCACCGCTACGCCACGCTCCACGAGCCCCTGCGCACGGTCGGTGCCCTGCTCGACGCCGGCGCCGCCCACGGCTCCCGCACCGGCCGCGACCACCTGCGCACCCTGGCGGCCGGCAACCGCATCCCGGTACGCCGCGTGGACGAGGTGCTGGAGGAGACCGGCCTCGCCCCGGCCGCACGCCGCCGCGTGAAGACGTACTCCCTGGGCATGCGCCAGCGCCTCGGCATCGCGGGGGCACTGCTCGGCGACCCGGCGGTGATCATGCTGGACGAGCCGTCGAACGGCCTCGACCCCGAGGGCATCGTCTGGATCCGCGGCCTGCTGCGCCGGCTCGCCGACGAGGGACGCACGGTCCTGGTCTCCAGTCATCTGATGAACGAGACCGCGTCGTTCGCCGACCACCTCGTGGTCCTCGGGCGCGGGCGGCTGCTCGCGGACATGCCCATGCGGGAGTTCATCGACGCGCGCGTGCAGCCCCGTGTCCGGGTGCGCACCAGCGACCCGGCCGCCCTGAAGGACGTACTCGGACGGCACGGCTACGCGTCCACCGAGACGGAGGACGGCACCTGGACCGTGGACCACGCGCGCGTGGAGGACATCGGCCGCCTGGCCTCCGAGGCGCGGGTGCCGATCCTCGAACTGTTCGCCGCCGAGGGCACGTTGGAACAGGCCTATCTTGACCTGACCTCCGCCGAGAGCGAGTTCACCGCCCAGCCCCAGGAGGCCTGACCATGCCCTTCGCCCCCGTCCTGCACGCCGAGTGGCTGAAGATCCGTACGCTCCGGTCGCTGTGCGGCGCGCTGTTCGCGCTGTTCGCCGTGTCCACGGCGTTCTCCGCGCTGGGCGGTACCTCCAGCACCTCGGACCCGGAGTTCGACCCGCTGTCCAACGGGCTCTCGGGCATCCTGCTCGGTCAGGTCGCCGCCGTCGCCTTCGGCGCCATGGCCGTCTCCGCGGAGTACCACGGGGGCGCGCTCCGCGTCTCCCTGGCCGCCGTGCCGCAGCGCGGGCGCTGGTTCGCGGCCAAGCTGACGGCCATCGCCGTACCGGCGTTCCTCGTCGGGCTGCTCACGACCGGCGCGTCCCTCGTGGCGGGGCTGAGCGGAACGGGCGACGCCGCGGCCGGGCTCACGGCCGGTGATCAGGCACGCGGCGTGCTCGGCGGCGGGGTCTACCTCATGCTGATGGCCCTGTTCGCGGCCGGGTTCGCCGCCCTGCTGCGCAGCGGCAGCGCGGCGCTCGGCATCCTCATCCCGTTCCTCCTGATCGTGTCGTTCGTCATCGGCGACGCGGCGGGCAAGGCGGTGGAGTTCATGCCGGACCGGGCCGGGCGGATCGTCCTGCAGGAGACATGGGACGGCAGCCTCGGACCATGGACCGGGCTGGCGGTGACCGCCGTGTGGACGGCGGTGGCGCTGGCGGCGGGTGCGTGGAGCGTTCTGCGGCGGGACGCCTGACGGGGCGCCAATTGTCAGTGGTGCCGGTTTTACTGGGGTCATGAACATCGCGCGGTGCCTGGACACGATCGACCGGCTGTGCTCCCGCCCCTTTCCGGCGGAGCACGGCTGGTCGGACGTCGGCCGAGGAGGACCGGGCTACTTCATGGCGGAGATGGCGGAGTGGGCGGCCGCGGACCCCGACCGTGGACCCGGGGAGCCCACCGCCGACGACGTCGAGGCATTCCGGGAGGGCATCGCCCAGCGGCTCGACGAACGGTGGGGAGAGCGTCCCCCGTGGGCGATGCTCACCCTCCGGGTACGGGCCGAGCGGGGCGAGGAGATACCGGAGCCGTGGGCGAGCATCAGCACCCTGGCGTACGACCTGCGCATATGGGAGGCGGCCGGGACGGGCCGCTGGGTCGCCCTCGGAGTCGCCCAGGGCGACGAGACGGCCCCGGCCCGCCTGTTGGCGGTCGTGACGGAGGTGGACCCCGAGTGACCGGCTAGCCCTCCGCGGCCACCCGAAGCCGTGCGAACTCCTCCGCCATCGTCCTAGCCGTCCAATGCGCGTTCAGTCCGGAAGGGTTGGGCAGCACCCACACCCGGGTGTCCCCGATCGTCCGCTCCTGCGGCCCGATGCGCGCCTTGCGGTCGTCGAAGGCGGCCCGGTAGGCGGTGACGCCCACGACCGCGAGCCAACGCGGCCGCAGCCGCGCCACCTTCAGCGCCAGCAGCCGCCCGCCCTCGCGGTACTCCTCGGCGCTCAGCTCGTCGGCCCGGACCGACGCCCGCGCCACCACGTTCGTGATCCCGAGCCCGTACGAGGGCAACTCGTCCTGCTCGGACGGCTTCAGCAGCCGGGGCGTGAAGCCGGACAGATGCAGCACCGGCCAGAAGCGGTTGCCGGGACGGGCGAAGTGATGGCCCGTCGCCGCGGTCATCAGACCGGGGTTGATACCGCAGAACAGCACGCGCAGGCCGTCCGCGACCACGTCAGGGACGAGACGGTCGCGGGCGGCCTGGAGCTCCTCGGGAGTGAAGCGCGTCAGAGGATCGCTCCGGGCGTGTAGCCCGCGGCCTCCGGGCGCTGCTTCACGATCTCCTCGATCCGGCCGACCACGGCCGAGACCTGGTCGGCGGCGGCACCGGTGAAGGACAGCTTGTCGGCCATCAGCTCGTCGAGCGCGGCGCGGTCGAGCGGGACGCGCTCGTCGGCGGCGAGCTTGTCGAGCAGTTCGTTGCGCTCGGCGCCCCGCTCACGCATCGCGAGGGCACACGCCACGGCGTTCTCCTTGATCGCCTCGTGCGCCACCTCACGGCCGACACCCGCGCGCACCGAGGCCATGAGCACCTTGGTCGTCGCCAGGAACGGCAGGTAGCGGTCCAGCTCGCGTGCCACGACCGCCGGGAACGCGCCGAACTCGTCGAGCACCGTCAGGAACGTCTCCAGCAGCCCGTCCAGCGCGAAGAACGCGTCGGGCAGCGCGACCCGGCGCACCACCGAGCAGGACACGTCACCCTCGTTCCACTGGTCGCCCGCCAGCTCGCCGGTCATCGAGGCGTAGCCGCGCAGGATCACCATCAGGCCGTTGACGCGCTCGCAGGAGCGGGTGTTCATCTTGTGCGGCATCGCGGAGGAGCCGACCTGACCCGGCTTGAAGCCCTCGGTCACCAGCTCGTGCCCGGCCATCAGCCGGATCGTCTTCGCCAGCGACGAGGGGCCGGCGGCCAGCTGCACGAGCGTGGTGACGACCTCGTAGTCCAGCGAGCGCGGGTAGACCTGGCCGACCGAGGTGAAGGCCTGAGAGAAGCCCAGGTGCCCGGCGATCCGCTGCTCCAGCTCGGCGAGCTTGCCGGCGTCCCCGCCGAGCAGGTCCAGCATGTCCTGCGCGGTGCCGACCGGGCCCTTGATGCCGCGCAGCGGGTAGCGGCCGAGCAGTTCCTCGATCCGGCCGTGCGCGACCAGCAGCTCGTCGGCGGCGGTCGCGAACCGCTTGCCCAGAGTGGTGGCCTGCGCGGCGACGTTGTGCGAGCGGCCGGCCATCACCAGCTCGGCGTACTCCCCGGCGAGCTTGCCCAGGCGCGCCAGCACGGCCACCGTGCGGTCGCGCATCAGTTCCAGCGAGAGCCGGATCTGCAGCTGCTCGACGTTCTCGGTGAGGTCGCGGGACGTCATGCCCTTGTGCACGTGCTCGTGCCCGGCGAGGGCGTTGAACTCCTCGATCCGCGCCTTCACGTCGTGCCGGGTGACCTTCTCGCGTTCCGCGACGGAGGCCAGGTCGACCTGGTCGAGGACGCGCTCGTAGTCGGCGATCGCCGCGTCGGGCACCTCGATCCCGAGGTCCTGCTGGGCCCGCAGCACGGCGAGCCAGAGCCGACGCTCCAGCTTCACCTTCTCCTCGGGCGACCAGAGCGTGGCGAGCTCGACGGAGGCGTAGCGTCCGGCGAGGACGTTGGGGATGCGGGGCTTGGCGGGAGCAGAAGTCACGTAACCGGATTCTACTGGCGGTTTGTGCAGGCCAGCGCCACGGGTCGGTTCGTCGGAACCTACGAGGCGATCGTCAGCCGCCGGCCTCGGCCGACTCGGCCAGCACGTCGGCGTGGCAGGGCTCCGGCGCGCACCAGCAGACCGGCGTCCGTCCGCGCAGGTCCGGGGCCAGCGAACGGGTTGTGCAGCGGGTGCCGGGGCAGGTCCCAGTCGCCCGGCGTCCAGCGCCGGCCGACGTGGACGACCTCCTCGGGGGCGTCCAGCAGCCGGGGACCGAAGTCGTGGATCCGGCCCCTGAGGCCGATCACCCGCGTGGTCACGGCCGCCCTACGCCAGATCCTCGAACGGCAGCAGGTCGGGCCGCTTCGGCGGGCGGCCGTCCCCGGAGGAGCGGCCGGTGAGCCTGCGTCCTATCCACGGGAGCAGGTACTGCCGGGCGAACCGCACGTCCGCGACCCGCCGTGTGGCCCACCCGGGCGGCAGCGTGGCCGCCATCGGCACCTGCCAGTCCGGGTCCTCGGCCTCGTGACCGAGTCCCTGCCAGACCGCCTCCGCGACCCGGCGGTGCCCCTCGGCCGTCAGGTGCAGCCGGTCGACGTCCCACAGGCGCGGGTCGCTGAGCGAGCCGGCCCCGTACAGGTCGACCACCACCGCGCCGTGCCGCGCGGCCAGCTCGTCGACGCAGGCGAACAGCTCCTCCATGCGGGGCCGGAACCGCTCCAGCACGGGGCCCTGCCGTCCCGGGCTGCGCATCAGCACCAGCTGTTTGCAGGCCGGGGCCAGCCGTTCCACGGCTTCCTCCAGGAGCCCGCGCACCCGTCCCATGTCGCACTTGGGCCGCAAGGTGTCGTTGAGCCCGCCGACCAGCGTGATCACATCGGCGCCCATGGCGGCCGCCACGGGCACCTGCTCGTCCACGATCTGGCCGATCAGCTTGCCGCGCACGGCCAGGTTGGCGTACCGGAAACCGGGCGCGCGGGCGGCCATCCGGGCGGCGAGCAGGTCGGCCCAGCCCCGGTAGGTGCCGTCGGGGAGCAGGTCCGACATGCCCTCGGTGAAGGAGTCGCCGACCGCGACCAGGCTGCTGTACGTGGGTGAGGGGTTCGTCTCCATGGCGTCAGAGATGGTATCCCGAGGCGCATACCCGCCGGTCGGTCACCCTCCCGCTGCCCGGGGCCCCCAGGCCTCGGGGTGGTTCCCGCACCGAGGTCGCCCCCGGCCCCCGGCACGCCCCAGGCCTCGCGGTCACCCCCGCCCCCGGTGCGCCCCCGCATCACGCCCACTGCCCGAACAGCTCCCGCAGTACGTCCTCCATGGTCACCAGGCCCGCCAGCCGGCCGTCGGAGCCCAGGACGGCCGCCACATGCGTACGGCTGCGCCGCATCGCGGTGAGGACGTCGTCCAGTGGCGTGGACTCCCGTACGCGCGCGATGGGCCGCATGTCGCGCAGTCGGAACGGCATGTCCCGCGGGGAGGCGTCCAGCGCGTCCTTCACGTGCAGGTAGCCGACGATGCGCCGCGCCTCGTCCACCACGGGGAAGCGGGAGAACCCGGACCGGGCCGACAGCCCCTCCAGCTCCTCAGGAGTGACCCCCACGCTCGCGTACACGACGCGTTCCAGCGGGAGCACGACGTCACGCACGGGCCGGCGGCCCAGTTCGAGGGCGTCGTGCAGCCGCTCCTGCGCCCGGTCGTCGATCAGCCCTGCCGCTCCGGAGTCCTTGACGATCCGTGCCAGCTCGGCGTCCGAGAAGGTCGCCGTGACCTCGTCCCTGGTCTCGATCCGCAGCAGCCTCAGCAACCCGTTCGCGAAGGCGTTGATGGTGAAGATCACCGGCCGCAGCGCCCGGGAGAGGGTCACCAGCGGAGGCCCGAGCAGCAGCGCGCTGCGCACCGGCTCGGCGAGCGCGATGTTCTTCGGCACCATCTCGCCGAGCAGCATGTGCAAATACGTCGCCAGGGCCAGCGCGATCACGAACGACACCGCGTGGCCCGCGCCGGTGGGCACGCCCATCGCGTGGAACACCGGCTCCAGCAGGTGCGCGATCGCCGGTTCGGCGACCACACCGAGGACCAGCGTGCACAGCGTGATGCCGAGCTGCGCGGCCGCCATCAGCGCGGACACGTGCTCCAAGCCCCACAGCACGCTCTTGGCGCGCCGGTCACCCTGCTCGGCGTGCGGCTCGATCTGGGAGCGGCGCACGGAGATCAGCGCGAACTCGGCACCCACGAAGAAGGCGTTCACGACCAGCGTCGCCAGACCGATCAGCAGCTGCACGACGGTCATGGCCGCGCCCCCTTCTCGTCCGTCTCGTCCGTCTCGTCGTCGGGCGGCGCGTGCAGAAGCACGCGCGCGGCCCGACGGCCCCCGGCGTCCAGGACCTCCAGCCGCCAGCCGGCGACCTCGACGCTGTCGCCGACGGCGGGGATGCGGCCCAGTTCGTTCGCGACGAGGCCGGCCAGCGTCTCGTAGGGCCCTTCAGGCGGCCGCAGGCCGACGCGCGCGAGCTGGTCCATGCGGGCGGCGCCGTCCGCGGAGTACAGGGCGTGGCCGTCCTTGTCGGCGCCGACCGGGGCGAGGTCGGGGGTCTCGTGCGGGTCGTGCTCGTCGCGGACCTCGCCGACGACCTCCTCGACGATGTCCTCCAGGGTCGCCACACCCGCCGTACCGCCGTACTCGTCGATGACCACGGCCATCGTGCGCTTGCCGGACAGCCGGTCGAGGAGCCGGTCCACGGTCAGCGACTCGGGGACGAGCAGCGGTTCGCGCATCATGTCGGCGACCCGCACCCGGGGCCGGCGCTCCGCGGGCACGGTCAGGATGTCCTTGACGTGGGCGGTGCCCACGACCGAGTCGAGGCTGCCGCGGTAGACCGGGAACCGGGACAGGCCCGTCGCGCGGGTCGCGTTCGCCACGTCCTCGCAGGTCGCCTGCGCGTCCAGGGCGATGACCTGCACGCGCGGGGTCATCACGTTCTCCGCGGTGAGGTCCGCGAGGTTCAGGGTCCGCACGAACAGCTCGGCGGTGTCCGGCTCCAGGGCGCCCTCCCGGGCGGAGTGCCGGGCCAGCGCGGCCAGCTCCTGCGGCCCGCGCGCGGAGGCCAGCTCCTCGGCGGGCTCGATGCCGAAGCGGCGTACCAGGCGGTTCGCCGTGTTGTTGAGATGGGTGATGAACGGACGGAAGATCGCGCTGAACCAGCGCTGGGCGTTGCCCACCCGCCGGGCCACGGTCAGTGGCGAGGAGATCGCCCAGTTCTTGGGCACCAGCTCGCCCACCACCATCAGGAACACCGTCGACAGGGCCGTGCCCAGGACCAGCGCGATCGACGAGGCCATGGAGGAGGAGACGCCCATGCCGCGCAGCGGTTCCGCGATCAGCCGCGCGATGGACGGCTCCGCGAGCATGCCGACCACCAGGTTGGTGACGGTGATGCCGAGCTGGGCGCCGGAGAGCTGGAAGGTGAGGTTGCGTGTGGCCTTGAGGGCGCCGGCGGCGCCGCGGTCGCCGCGCTCCACGGCCCGTTCCAGATCGCCGCGCTCGACCGTGGTCAGCGAGAACTCGGCGGCGACGAAGGCGCCACAGACGAGCGACAGCAGGATCGCCACCAGCAGGAGGAGCACTTCGGTCATCGGGTCACCTCCGTCCCATGATCCGGCAGGGCGGTGAGGATCGCGCGATGTCTGGCACGGGGAGGCTCGCCCATGGGCGGACGCTCACACCTCTCGGGTAGGGGCCGGTCCGGGAGAACCGAGTGGCCGCTTCGGGGTAAATGATCGGCAAAGGATGTCAGGACACGGTCAGCGGCTTCACCCAGCGCCGCCACTGCTCCTCGGGCGAGTACCCCGCCGCACGCCACGCGTGCTGCCCGGTCTCGTTCCGGGTGAGCACCATCGCGTCCCCACGCCGCCCGCCGAGTTCCACGAAAGGTTCCTCCGCGGCGGCCAGCAGCGCGCCACCGATGCCCTGGCGGCGGTGGGCCGGGTGCACGGCGAGCCGGTAGAGGTGGCAGCGCCAGCCGTCGAAGCCCGCGATCACCGTGCCTGCCAGTGCGCCCGCCCGCTCGGCCAGGATCAGCGCACCGGGATCGCGGGCGACCAGCCCTTCGACGCCGTCGCGGTCGTCGCTGATGCTCGTGCCCTCGGCGGCGGTCTTCCAGAAGGTCAGCACCGTGTCCAGGTCGTCGGGGGTGGCGGCCCGTATCCGCAGGTCGGTCATGGTGTGATCCCACCACCGGCCGGGACCGCTCCGCGCCTGATTTCCAGCATCCGGACAAACAGGGGGACGGCCCACGGCGCCGACGGGCACCCGTCCTCACTCGTGCGCGATCGCCGCGAGTACGTTCATCCGGGACGCCCGCAGCGCCGGCAGCAGTGCCGCCACCACCCCGACCACCGCCGAGCCGATCACGACGGCGACGATCGTGCCCCACGGGATCGCCAGCGCCGTCATGCCCTCCAGCGCCAGTACCTGCTGGGTGCACAGGCCCCAGACCAGCCCCAGCGCCAGGCCGAGCACCGCTCCGAACACCGCGATCACCAACGACTCCAGCCGGATCATCCGGCGCAGCTGCCGTCGGGCGAGCCCGATGGCCCGCAGCAGCCCGATCTCCCGGGTGCGCTCGACGACGGACAGGGCAAGTGTGTTGACCACGCCCAGCACGGCGATGACGATCGCCAGCCCGAGCAGCGCGTACACCAGGTAGAGCAGCACCGCGATCTGGTCGTTGACGAGTTGCTTGTAGTCGGCCAGGTCCCGCACCTGCACCTGCGGATACGCCTGAAGCGTCGTCTCCAGGCCGTCACGCAGGTCGTCGGCGACGGTGCCGGGCGAGCCGTTGACGTACAGCGCGGAGTCCTGCGCGCCCGGCGCGTACCGCTCCAGCGTCGCGAGCCCGAAGTAGATCCCGCCCCGCATGCCGAAGCCTCCGGAGGACTCCTGGTCGGTCAGCGCGCCGACGGTCAGCTCGGCCTCGCGTCCGCCCTGGAACTCGACGGGCACCGTGCTGCCGACCTTCAGGCCGTGGTCCCGGGCGAAGTCCCGGTCCATCGCCATCCGCCCGGGGGCCAGCGCGGCGGCGCTGTCGCCCTGCGCGTAGGAGACGTTGGCGACCTCGTCGAGCCGCGGGTCATAGCCGGCGGCCGTCGTCTCGACCCGGTCGCCGTCGGGGACGGTCACGGCGATCGGCGCGAACTGCGAGCGCACGACCAGGCCGACGCCCTCCGTTGCGCGCACCCGCTCGGTGACCTCCCGCGGGAACGGCACGAAGTTGGCGTTCTGGAGCACGAAGTCCGCGCCCAGCGTCTGGTCGATCTGCTCGTCGAACGACTTCGTCATCGAGGCGCTCGCCACCGACATCCCGCCGACCAGGGCGAGCCCGACCATCAGCGCGGCCGCGGTGGCGCCCGTTCGACGGGGGTTGCGCAGGGCGTTGCGCTGGCTCATCCGCCCGACCGAACCGAACAGCGCCGGGAACCACCCGCCCAGCACCCGGATCACCGGCCGTACCAGCAGCGGCCCCGCGATCACCGTCGCGACCAGCGTCAGCACGACACCGAGACCGAGCAGCGAGGCCGCCGATCCGACGTCGGCGGCCACCACGCAGCCCACCAGCGCGGCCGCGCCGGCCGCCCCGACGACCGTGCCCACGATCGCGCGCGACCTGAGCGGCCGGCCCACCCCGGCGACCTCCGCGTCCGCGAGCGCCGCCATAGGCGACACGGAGGCGGCGCGGCGCGCGGGGAGGTACGCGGCGACGAAGGTGACGCCGACGCCGACGACGTACGCCGTCACGGGGGTCGCCCAGCCGATGACCATCTCGGTGGACCTGATGTTCATGCCGAGCAGGCCCATCAGCCCGATCAGCCCGGCCGCGAGCCCGATGCCGGCGGCCAGGCCCAGCGTGGAGCCCACCAGGCCGAGGAGCAGCGCCTCGGTCAGCACCGAACGGCGGACCTGGCGGCGGTCGGCGCCCAGCGCGCGCAGCAGGCCCAGTTCGCGGGTGCGCTGCGCGATGAGCATGGAGAAGGTGTTGACGATCAGGAACACACCCACCAGTACCGCGATCCCGGCGAAGCCGAGCATCACCCACTTGATCACGTCGAGGAAGCCGCCGAGCTGTTCGACGTCCGACTGGGCCTTCTCGTCCGCGGTGCGCAGGTCGTAGCGGCCGGTGCCGAGCGTGTCCGCCACCCGCTGCTTGAGCGTGTCGTCGCTGACGCCCGGCGCCGCGTCCACCGTGATGCCTGTGGCGCCCTTCGGGTCGCCGAGGAACTTGGTCTGCGCGGTCGGTGTGTCCACGAACAGCAGCGCGGCACCGGGGTTGGTCGTGGTGAAGGTGACGATGCCCACCACCTCGACCCTGAACGAGCCGGGCGCGGCGATCACCGTCAGGGTGTCGCCCACCCCTACGTCGCTGCGCTCGGCCGTCTCGGAGTCGATCAGCGCCTCGCCGGGACCGCGCGGGACATGACCGGCCGTCAGCTCCACGGGGCTGCGCTCGGTCGGGTTCCAGTTGTTGCCGAGCGTGGGGGCGCCGCTCGTCGGGCTGACCGGCTCGTTGCGGTCGTCGACGACGGTGATGTTCTGGACCTCGACCTCCGCGCGGGCGGCGGCCACCCCGTCGATCCGCGCGACCCGCTCGGCGAGGGCGGCCGGCAGGGTGGCCGTGGCACCGGACGGCACCGCCTCGGCGAGGGTCTCCTTGGGGCTGACGGTGACATCGGCGGCGGTCGACGCGAAGAGCCGGTCGAAGGTGCGGCTGACGGTGTCGGAGAAGATCAGGCTGCCCGCGACGAACGCCACGGACAGCAGCACCGCCAGCGCCGAGAGGAGCAGCCGCCCCTTGTGGGCGAGGAAGCTTCTGAGCGTCGCCTTCAGCACGGCGTCATTCTCCCTGGGCGCTTGTGCTGTCGTCGTACTGACGGCGGATCCCGTCGAACCGCTTCATGCGTTCCAGCACCGCCTCGGCCGTCGGCCGCTCCATCTCGTCGACCATCCGCCCGTCGCCGAGGAAGAGCACCAGGTCGGAGTGGGCGGCGGCGCCCGGGTCGTGGGTGACCATGACGACGGTCTGCCCCAGTGTGTCGACGGCCTCCCGCAGGAAGCCGAGGACCTCCAGGCCCGCGCGCGAGTCGAGGTTGCCGGTCGGCTCGTCCGCGAAGATCAGCTCCGGCCGGGAGGCGAGGGCGCGGGCGCAGGCGACGCGCTGCTGCTGGCCGCCGGAAAGCTGGGACGGGCGGTGTTTGAGCCGGTCCCGCAGCCCGAGTGTGTCGATGACCTGGTCGAGCCACTTCTGGTCGGGGTTCCGGCCCGCGATGTCCATGGGCAGGGTGATGTTCTCCAGCGCGTTCAGCGTTGGGATCAGGTTGAACGACTGGAACATGAAGCCGATCCGGTCCCGGCGCAGACGGGTCAGCTCGCGCTCCTTCAGCCCGGTGATCTCGGTGCCGCCGAGCCACACCTGGCCCGCCGAGACGGTGTCGAGCCCGGCCAGGCAATGCATGAGGGTGGACTTGCCGGACCCCGAGGGGCCCATCACGGCGGTGAAGCGCCCGCGCGCGATGTCGACGTCCACCGAGTCCAGGGCGAGCACCGTCGTCTCGCCCGAGCCGTACGCCTTGGTCAGCCCCCGGGTGCGGGCCGCGACCCCGTCGGCCGAGGCGTGCCCCGGGGCGTGCTGCGCAGCAGGTGTGGACAAGGGGTCCTCCTTGGTCGCTCCTCGCTCATGTGCGTCCCGGGTACCGCGCGGACGACTTCCCGGCTGGGGCAGACAGTAGTGTGACGCGCGGCACACACGGTATCCCCCGGAGGTCCCGGGTGTTCTCCTGCCCAGGTCGTGCACCGGAGACGGCTGTAGGGGGCAGGCACCCGGCCGTGCGGTGGCCCCTTGCCGTGCTAGCGTCCGAGCGCTAGCTTCGAGGTATGGCCAAGACCCAGCTGAACGTTCGCGTCGACGAGGACACCGCCCGCGCGGCGCGCGAACGAGCCCTCGCGCGCGGGATGAGCGTCAACCGCTACATCGAGGAGCTCGTCAAGCAGGACACCGGCGAGGTCGGCCACACCTTCGTGGAGGCCGCCGCCGACTTCATGAAGCAGTACGAGTCGGTCTTCGCGGAGGAGTTCGGCACCGACCGTGAGGGCCGCGTGAGCGCACGCCCCGCGAAGGAAGGCCGTGGGGGCCGCACGAGCGAAGGTCGCCGCTGATCCCTTGAGCGACCTCACCATCGACCTAGCCTGGCTCCTGATGCTCGCCGAACAGAAGACGCCGGGGGACCCCCAGGTCACCGACTGGGGCGCCCTCGTCGCCGCCGTCGCCCGCCACCAGGCCGAGATCTTCGACCTCCCCGTGTACGACACCCCGCACGCCCGCGCCGCGGCCCTGCTCCAGCTGCTCATCCACGTTCCGGCGCTCGAGCGCTCCAACGCCCTGTTCGCCTCCGCCGTCGCGTACGCCTACCTCGTCGCGAGCGGCGCCAAGGTCGTCACCTCGCCCGAGCAGGTGCGCGATCTGGCCCGGCTCGTCAAGAGCGGTGAGGCGTCGGTGCACGACATCGCGCGAGAGCTGCGCCAGTGGAGCCTGTGAGGCGCCCGCCTACTGCCGCGGCCGCCACGCGGTTCCGAGCACGCAGAACGACGAGGGGAGCACCGGCCCCTTCTCCGGCATCAGCACGCGCCGGTACGGGCCGAGTTCGAACCCGGCGCCCCGGAACGCGCCCAGCGGGTCCCGGGACAGATGGCAGCCGCCGGTCAGCACGGGCCACAGCGTGCGGTCCAGCGCGCGCTGCGTGAAGCCCATGGCGCGGCCGCCGCCCCGCCCGTGCTCGAAGAACCGCACCTGACCGCCCGGCCGCAGCACCCGCCGCACCTCGCCGAGGGCGCGCGGCACGTCCCGCACGCTGCACAGCACCAGCGACAGCACCACCGCGTCGAAGCCCTCGCTCTTGACCGGCAGTGCTTCCGCCACGCCCGGCACCACGTCGACGGGCACGTCGGCGCGCAGGGCGGTCTCCACCGCCAGCTTCCGCAGGCTGCGCTCCGGTTCGATGGCGACGACCTCGGCGACCGTGCGCGGGTAGTGCGCGAAGTTCAGTCCGTTGCCCGCGCCGATCTCGATCACCCGCCCGGACAGCCCGGCGAGCAGCCGGTCGCGTACCTGGCCCATGCCCAAGCGGGTCTCGGCGGCCACGCTGACGCGGGCGTAGTAGCGGGCGAACAGCGGGTGGTGCACGGGATCCCGCGCCACCCTGCCGGTGCCGGTGGACCGAAGCGGCATGAAAACCTCCCGGACAGGACGGGCCGTACCGGGATTGTCCCCCGGAAACGCCCGGTGCACCCCCGTCCGCCGCGCACGCCGCGAAGTCGCGTGCGGCGGCTCCTCGATGCCGCGGTCGTCGCCGGAGCGCGGTCGGTCGCCGAGCCACCGGTCAGCGCCGCGGCGCACGAAACCCACGGCCGAGCCCCCAGCCGGCGGCCGACGGAGGGCGGCCGACGCCGAGGACCGAGCGAATGCCCGACGCCCGCGCGACACCCCCGGCGCACCGAGGCCGGACCCGCGCTCCGCTGACGGGCTGCCGCCCCGGTGAACGCCCCGCCGGCCGAGCGACGGCTCGCCGGCCGAGGCGCACCGACCGTCCGGACCGATGGCGGATCCGCCCACCGCCGACGGCCCCGCCGGCCACCCCGTGGGCCGAGCGGTTGCCCGCCGGCGGAGCCGCGCCTGTCGGCGGGCCGAGGGTTGGAGCCGCGCACCGATGACGGGCTGCCGCCCCGCCAGTCCGAGCGGTTGCCGGACGATCGAGCCACGCCTGCACCGACCGTCCGGACCGATGGCGGATCCGCCCACCGCCGACGGCCCCGGTGAACCACCGACGGCCCCGGCGAAGCCCTGTCGTTCGACGCACTGCGGGCGTTCAGCCGAACGCCCGCGGCCGCTCCCGGATCCGGAACGCCTCCGCGTCCCACGTGCCGTCGAGCCGCGGCGCCAGCCATCCCCGTGCCGCCGCCCGGAAGGCCTCCGGTGCCACCGCCCCTGCGCCGGCCGGCAGGGCGCCCAGCAGCGGCGCGTCCGCCACCTCCGGCAGATCCGCCAGATTGCAGCGCGAGGCCAGATCCGGCTCGGTGGGCCAGCTGCCGATCACCACGCCCGCCAGGTCGAGCCCCCGGGCGCGCACCTCACGCGCCGTCAGCTCGGTGGTGTTGAGCGTGCCCAGCCCTGCCGCGACCACCACCAGCACCGGCGCCGCCAGGAGCCCGGCCGCGTCCGCCAGCGTCCCGCCCGCCGGGTCGAACCGCACCAGCAGCCCGCCAGCGCCCTCCAGCAGCACCAGATCGTGCTCGGTGGCCAGCTTGGCGGCGGCCTCGGCGATCTCGTGCGGATGCACCGGCGCCAGCCCGGCGCGCCGCGCCGCGGTACCCGGCGCCAACGGCTCCGGGTAGCGGGCAATTTCGGTCGCCGTGACCGGGCCCGCCAGCCGCGTCACCTCCTCCGCGTCCCCGGGCTCATCGGGCCGTACGCCCGTCTGGGCGGCCTTCAGAACGGCGACCGAGCGCCCCGCGGCCGTCGCCGCCCCGGCGATCGCGGCCGTCGTGACCGTCTTGCCGACCTCCGTGCCCGTCCCCGTGATCACCAGGATCGGCATGTCATCCCTCCCGCGCGGCCGCGCACACCGCGCGCCCGATCCGTGCCAGGTCCGCGTCGCCCGTGACGTACGGCGGCATGGTGTAGACGAGGTCGCGGAACGGCCGCAGCCACACGCCTTCGCGCACGGCGGCCCGCGTCGCCGCCGTCATGTCCACCTCGTGGTCCAGCTGGACGACGCCGATGGCGCCCAGGACCCGCACCTCCCTTACGCCCGGAAGGTCCGCGGCCGGTGCCAGCCCCGCCCGCAGTCCCGCCTCGATCCGCTTGACCTCGGTGCGCCAGTCCTGCCCGAGGAGCAGCTCGATCGAGGCACAGGCCACGGCAGCCGTCAGCGGATTGCCCATGAACGTCGGCCCGTGCGCCAGCACCGGCACCTCTCCCCGCGAGATGCCGTCGGCGACCCCCGACGTGCACAGTGTTGCCGCCATGGTCAGGTAACCGCCGGTCAGCGCCTTGCCCACGCACATCACATCCGGCGTCACGTCCGCGTGTTCCGCCGCGAACAGCGCGCCCGTCCGGCCGAAGCCGGTCGCGATCTCGTCGAACACCAGCAGCACGTCGTGCGCGTCGCACGCCTCGCGCAGCACCCGCAGATACGCGGGGGAGTGGAACCGCATCCCGCCCGCGCCTTGCACCACCGGTTCGACGACGACGGCGGCCAGTTCACCGGCGTGCCGCTCGATCGCCGTGCGCAGCTGCTCCGCGTACGACTCCTCGTACGTGGCCGGAGGCGCGTCGGCGAAGACCTGACGTGGCAGCACCCCGGTCCACAGCTCGTGCATGCCCCCGTCGGGGTCGCACACCGACATGGGCTGCCAGGTGTCGCCGTGGTAGCCGCCCCGCCAGGTGAACAGGCGGCGCTTCTCCGGCCGGCCGAGCGAACGCCAGTACTGCAGGCACATCTTGACCGCGACCTCGACCGACACCGACCCGGAGTCGGCGAGGAACACGTGCTCCAGACCGTCAGGAGACATGTCGACAAGGAGCTTCGCCAGCCGTACGGCGGGCTCGTGCGTGAGCCCGCCGAACATCACGTGGCTCATCCGCGACAACTGCTCGCGCGCGGCCTCGTTCAGCACCGGGTGGTTGTAGCCGTGGATCGCCGACCACCAGGACGACATCCCGTCGATCAGCTCGCCCGAGCCGTCCGCGAGCCGCAGCCGGATTCCGCTCGCCGACTCCACGACGAGCGGTTCCTGCCGGCCGGGCATGGGGCCGTACGGATGCCAGACGTGCCGCCGGTCGAGGTCCAGCAGCTCCGGAAGGGGCAGGTCAGGCATTGGGCGCGAGGTCCGTTCCGGCACCCCGGCGACGTACGGCGACCAGGTCCGTACGCGCCTCGGTGGCCTGAGGGACAGGCGCGGAACCGCAGACCCCCGCGCCCTCGTGGGACCCGCAGCCCCCGCCCTCGCGGGACCCGCACCCGGCGTCCGCGTGCGACTCGCGGCCGGCGCCTTCCGCACTGCTGGGCGAGCCGCAGCCGCCGCCCGCCGCTCCCTCGTGCGAGCCGCAGCCCCTGCCCACCCGGTGCTCCGGCAGCGTCACCTGATCGGCGCCCTCCACCTCGAACCCGGCGTCGGCGATCATCTCCAGGTCAGCCTTGCCCGCCTGGCCCTCGCTGGTGAGGTAGTCGCCCAGGAAGACGGAGTTGGCCAGGTGCAGGGCGAGAGGCTGCATCGTGCGCAGATGGACCTCGCGGCCACCCGCGATGCGCACCTCGACGTCCGGGCACACGAACCGCACCATCGCGAGGATCCGCAGACAGCGCTGCGGGGTGAGGTGCCACTCCTTGGCGAGCGGCGTGCCCTCGAACGGGATCAGGAAGTTGACCGGCACCGAGTCCGGGTCCAGCTCGCGCAGCGAGAAGACGACGTCGACCAGGTCCTCGTCCGACTCGCCCATGCCCGCGATCAGACCGGAGCAGGCCGACAAGCCGGCCGCGTGCGCCTTCTGCACGGTCTCGACACGGTCGGCGTAGGTGTGCGTGGTCGTGATGTCCGCGTACGTGCCCTCGGACGTGTTGAGGTTGTGGTTGTAGGCGTCGGCGCCGGCCTCGCGCAGCCGCTCCGCCTGGCCGTCGGAGAGCAGACCGAGGCAGGCGCACACCTCGACGCCCTCGTTCTGCTCCTTGATCGTCCTGATCGTCTCGGAGACCCGGTCGACGTCCCGGTCGGTCGGCCCGCGCCCGCTGGCCACGAGACAGACCCGCTTGGCACCGCCCGCGAGTCCCGCGGCGGCGGCCTCGGAGGCCTCGCCGGGCTTCAGCCAGGTGTACTTGAGGATCCCGGCCTTGGAGCCGAGCCGTTGGGAGCAGTACGAGCAGTCCTCCGGGCACAGGCCCGACTTGAGGTTGACCAGGTAGTTGAGCTTCACCCTTCGGCCGAACCAGTGGCGGCGCACCTTGCCGGCCGCGGCCACCACATCGAGCAGGTCGTCGTCGGAAGTGGCGAGGACGGCCAGTGCTTCCTCGCGGGTCGGCGTCTCGCGCCGAAGCCCCTTGTCCACCAGCGTGTTCAGCAGGTCCATGAAAGTGATCCTGTCCTAACGCACCGCTTCCGGCCAAGAGGAGACTTCGCACAACCCCGCGTGTTCGACGTGTGGGTATTGCCACACCCTGAGCCCCGGTGGGTCCCGCTAGTGTCTGTTCACTGCCTACAAAAACACCGGAGGACGGACCCCATGGCGTTCGGCTGGATCGACGAGCAGGCGGAGTTGCGCCGGGGCGCCGGACTCGTACGGACCCTGCGTCCCCGCCCCGCCGACTCTCCGCTGCTGGACCTGGCGAGCAACGACTACCTGGGTCTGGCCCGCCATCCCGAGGTCGTCGAGGGCGCCGCGCGGGCGGCGCGGACGTGGGGCGGCGGGGCGACCGGCTCCCGCCTGGTCACCGGCACCACCGCACTGCACACGGAACTCGAACGCGAGCTGGCCGGCTTCTGCGGCTTCGAGGCGGCGCTCGTCTTCTCCTCCGGTTACGCCGCCAACCTCGCCGCGGTCACCGCGCTGGCGCCGCACGGCTCGCTGATCGTCTCCGACGCGGGCAACCACGCCTCGCTCATCGACGGCTGCCGACTGGCCCGGGGCGCCACGCAGGTCGTCGCGCACGCCGACCCGGAGGCGGTGCGCAAGGCGCTGCACACGCATGACGGACCGGCGGTCGCCGTGTCCGACACGGTCTTCTCGGTGGACGGGGACCAGGCCCCCCTCACCGCTCTGGCGCAGGTGTGCCGGGACAGTGGCGCGGGGCTGGTCGTGGACGACGCGCACGGCCTCGGGGTGCTCGGCGACGGCGGCCGGGGGGCGCCCTACGCGGCGGGGCTGGCGGGCGCGGACGACGTGGTCGTCACGGTCACGCTGTCGAAGTCGCTGGGCAGCCAGGGGGGCGCGGTGCTCGGCCCGGCCCGGGTGATCGACCATCTGGTGAACGCGGCCCGGACGTTCATCTTCGACACCGGTCTGGCTCCCGCCGCCGCGGGTGCGGCGCTGGCGGCGCTGCGGCTGCTACGCGGTGAGCCGGAACGGGCGGCGCGGGCTCGCGCGGTGGCGGGCGAACTGCACACCCGGCTGACGGCCCTGGGCCTGGCGGCGGTACGGCCGGACGCCGCGGTCGTCTCCGTGCGCGCGCCGTCCCCGGAGAGCGCCGTGCGCTGGGCGGCCGACTGCCGGGCCGAGGGGCTCGCCGTGGGCTGCTTCCGACCTCCCTCCGTGCCCGACGGCATCTCCCGGCTCCGGCTGACGGCCCGCGCGGACCTCTCCGGGGACCAGATCGAACGCGCTGTACGAGTCATCGGCGACACGCGACCATGAGTCGGCGGACCACGGCCGTGCCTCGCGCTGTTCGGAACTGATCAGAAGTGATCCGGCCCGATCAGGGTGGGCGAATGCGAAAGCCGGCAGGACCTGTCAGAGATGAGCCGTGAACCCCGCCCAGCTCTCGGGGGAGAAGAGCAGCGCGGGTCCGACCGGGTCCTTGGAGTCGCGTACGGCGAGCAGACCGGCCCACGGGCCCAGGGCCGGCCGGGCTGTCTCGACGCAGTTGTTGGCGCCGGTGCTGTAGCTGCTGCGCAGCCAGTGCACACCGAGCAGTTGCGTGCTGGAAGGTACGTTCCGAGGCAGTGCGGTCATGGTGCCTCCTTACGCGCCGTCACCTATCCCGGCGATGTAGTCCAACGATTCCTCGGGCGAAAGGGCGTGGAACTGAAGGGCGTTGAAGGCCTCGGTGTAGGCCTCTACGTCTTCTTTCCTTTCGAGGTAGAGGCTACTCGTCAAGTGGTCTAGAACCACAACATCCAGATCAGAAGTGCTCGAAAATGAGAAGATAACGAAAGGGCCGGTGATGCCGATGTGCGCCCCCGCGGCGAAGGGCAGCACCTGGAGCCGCACCTGGGGCAGGCGGGCGGCCTCCATCAGCCGCTCCAGCTGGCGCGCCATCACCTCCGGGCCACCGACCTCCCGGCGCAGCACCGCCTCGTCGAGCACCGCGCTCAGCACCAGCGGGGGGTGCGAACGCAGCACGTCCTGCCTGGCCAGACGTACCTCCACCAGGGCGTCCAGGCGGCTCTCGTCCAGGCCCTCGACCGCGGCGCGGGTCACGGCGCGGGCGTACTCGGCGGTCTGGAGCAGACCCGGGACGACGGAGGTCTCCAGTGTGCGCATGGCGCCGGCCTGCGACTCCAGACTGATGAAGTCCCGATAGGTGGGCGGCAACACCCCCTTGTAGGCGTGCCACCAGTGGTCACGGCCGTGGCCGTCGCCGGAGCCCGCCAACGCCAGTAGAAGATCCCCGAGTTGGGCGTCGTCAACCCCGTAGGCATCCAGGAGTAACCGCACATCGGCCGGTTTCACGCCGCTGGCGCCGGTCTCGATCCGGCTCACTTTCGACTGGTGCCATCCCACCAGCCGGGCCGCCTCACCGCTTGTGAGGCCCGCGCGGCCTCGCAGCGTGCGCAATTCGGCGCCCAGTTTCCGGCGGCGCACCGCGGGACCGTGCTGCATGGGCTACTCCTTACTCCTTCCGAGTCGCCCAAATACGCTCTGCCGTCGCAGAGTTCACCGCTTCGAGCGACAGATATATGCATATCTTGGTGGATCGCCACCGCTACCGGGCTTTGAGTGGCAGTCTGGCGAAGAAGCACCAGTCGGGACCGTACTCGAACCATCCGCTCCGTGCCGGACTGCGGTCCCGTGGGAAAGGGACGACGTCGCCATGGCAGACCATCTGGAAGCATCCGTCACTCTGCCGAGCGATCCCGCCTCGGTCTCCACCGCCCGTACCTACGTGGTCAGCACCCTGGCGGATTGGGGCCTGCCACCGGAGACCGAGGTGGCCGACACGATCAGGCTCATCATCTCCGAACTCGCCACCAACGCCGTCCAGCACACCCTCGGTCAGTCACCCACCTTCACGGTCGCGATGCAGCTCGACCGCGACGAGCAACTCCGCATCGGGGTGACCGACAGTCACCCGCGCTTTCCCAAGCGGCTCCCGGCCGCCGTTCAGCAGGACAACGGCCGCGGCATGGTCATCATCCGCTGGCTCACCGCCGAGTGCGGCGGCCGCCTCAGAGTCCGCCCGACCCGCGAGGGCGGCAAGACGGTCTCCATCGAGCTGCCCTGGACGGTACCGGTGCGCCCGGCCCGTCTGGCGGGCCGACAGGAGCCGTAGCCCACCGGGGGCGAGCCGCCGTGCCGGAGCGGGCGGGGCGGTGACCCGGTGTCGCCGGGTCCGTCGTGGGGTGGCGCCAGGTCGGGCGGGGCTGCTGGGCCCGGGCGAAGGCGCCGCGGAGAAGGGCGCGGAAGACGTCCGCCGTCGGGGTCGTCCCGACGGTGCGGTGGGCGACCGAGATCATGCGGCGCGGGCTCGCCCCCCGACAGCGGGCGCATCCCCAGCGGCGTGACCGCCGTGTGCGCCACCATCTCCGGTACGACCGCCACCCCGAGCCCCGCGCCCACGAGCGCGCCCACTACGGCGTACCCGGGTGTGGCGACCAGTACGGAGGGTGCCGCCCCGGCGCGTGCCAGCGCCGCCTCCACCTCCTGCCGGGCCGGGTGGTCCGGCGCCATCCTGATCAGCGGCTGCCCGGCCGGCGCCGCCGGCGGCAGCCGCGAGCCTCCGCCGCCGAGGACGTGGTCGCCATGCCGGGCGCGGACCTCGCCGTCGTCGTACGCAACGCGTTGATCTCCCGCCGGGCCGGCGTGGCGTGCGCGCCGGGGATCGCGGGCGGGCTGCTGCGGCACACCGCGCCGGCCGTGGCCGGCGTCGCGGCCGTCCTCGCCGTGCCCGCGCTGTTGCGGGCCCTCCAGCTGGCCGGCCGCGCCCCCGTGCTCCTTCTCGGGCTCCGGGCACCGTGGGCCGTACGGCGGCCCCGTAGCGCCGCTGGCGGGGAGCCGACCCCGGCCGCCGTGCACCCGCTGCGCCAGGGGTTCGTCACCAACGCCCTGAACCCCAAGGCGCCGAAGGCCTTCCTCGGCCTGCTGCCGCAGTTTCTCCCGGCAGGCGCCCCGGCACTGCCGCGCACTCTGCTGCCGGCGCTGATCATCGTGGCCCTGGCCTGGTGTGGTTCCCGGCGGTGGCCCTGCTGCTGGACCGTCTCGACCACTGGCTGTGTCACGGGCGGGGTGGCGGCGTCCCCTCCGGGCGCCGCCACCGCCACCCGGGGGTCACTTCACCCGGCCGTACCAGACGCTCTTGGTCCAGATCTTCTGGAGCCTCACCACGTCCCCGGTCTTCGGGGCGTGCCAGATCTTCCCCTTCCCGGCGTAGATCCCCACGTGGTACACGTTCGACCCCGAGTGGAAGAACACGAGGTCACCGGCCTTGCGGCTCTTGGCGCCGACGTGGCGGGTCTTGTTGTACTGCTGGGCGGCCGTGCGGGGCAGCTTCTTGCCCGCCTTCTTGAACGAGTACAACGTCAGCCCGGAGCAGTCGAACCTGCGCGGCCCGGTGGCGCCCCACCTGTACGGGGAGCCCTTCTTCGAGGCGGCGATCTGGAGTGCCTTCGTCGCCGGCGTGGCGGCCGCCGCCTCCGAGGCGAAGCCCGGAGCAACGACGGAGCCGCCCACCGCGGCGAGGGTGAGGGCCGAGGCCGTACCAGCGCGGGCCATCAGCGACGGGACACGATTGAGCGCGGTCATGCGCAACCCTTCGTCAGCCGCCTGTGAAGGATGACCTGTCGGATTCGGGCTGGCGAAGTCGCCCGGCCGCGTTGCCACGGCTTCACCCCAAGGGACGCTCGGAGATTGCGCTCCGGCGACCCGTCGTGCTCGGGTCCTCCACTCCTGCCGATCCACTCCTGTCGACCGGTCATCCGGGCGGCGGCAGGACTCGGCGTCCGCCCGGACCGCCCCGCCGCGGCGGCGGGGGCTTGTCGTCAGTCAGGGATCTTGACTCACGGAAGTCCGAAAATCCCAACGCAACCGGGGATTTGTGGCGTTACTCACCACTCACCCGTTCGGGTGGACAGCCTCCTGTGCGAACGGGTGTCAAGGGCGCCACGCGACCCCGGACCAGCGATGGAAGGACTCATTCCGCCCCGAAGCAGCCCTCGTTGCGCAACCGCAAGGGCCCCGAGACAGGAGGTGAAGGTCATCCGGACGGCGGTAGTCCTTTTGGTCCGTTTCAACTCCCGCCCGCACGTTCCGTCATGACTCCCGGCGGTCCGGGGCGACGGCGGGTGGATCAGCCCTTGCCGCAACTGTCGGAGCGCGGTGCAACGGGGACACGCGCCGCGCGGCGTTCACCGTCCAGCACGCGCAGCGCCCGCGCGAGGATGCGTGCGGGGAGTTCGCTCTCGCCCCGCCGGTGCATCGGCGCGAGTGCGTCGCGCGGTTCGACGGCCCTGCGCACCAGCGCCTGAGCGGCGCGCAGTCCACGATACGTGTCGCCGTCGCACGCCGGGTCGAGATGCTCGAAGAGGCCCCGCACGTCCTTGCGGTGCGGGACGACCCGGTGGATCAGGCGGCATCTCGCCGAGCCGGGTGCGCAGCCCCGCCGACTTGACGCCCCGGATGCCCAGAACACCGGACTGACCCTCGACGGGCTCGCACAGCACCCGCTGACCGGCCATCACCCGCGGGCCGGGCAGCGTGAAGAGGCCGTGCGCCCCGTCCGCCACAGCGGGGCGCACGGCCGGCTCGGGTCAGCCCGCCGGTGCGGGCTCCCGCTCGGCCACGGACCGCTTCGCCACCCCGGTGCGGGACTTCAGAGCGCTGCCCAGCAGCACCGCGCCGAGCCCGATCGCGGCCCACCAGATCAGGGTCAGCGCCGGGCCGAGCGCCGCCGCGCCGTCGAAGTACGACACCGAGCGCAGCAGCGTCGTCCCCGCGCCCGGCGGCAGCCACTGGCCGATCGCCCCGGCCGGCTCGGGCAGCATCTGCGGCGCCGACCCCGCCCCGGAGAACGGGTTGCCGACCAGCATCAGCGTGCCCGCGGAGATGCCGATCCCGGCATGGCCCAGGAGCGCGGCGAGCCCGGCGACCGCGCTGCTCACCGGCAGCGTCGACAGCCCGAGGGCGGCGGCCTCGGCCCACCAGTCGCCGGTGAGGACCCCCAGGGTGCCGTCTACCGCGACTTCAGCGGCATGGAGGAACTGATCGCCGCGATCGTCGGCGAGGTGCTCGGGTCGGTCCACCAGGCCTTCGCGGAGGCCGCCCGGCAGAGCCCGCCCGCGCCGCCGGACGAGCTCGTCGCGGCGGTCCTCGGCCGGACGCTCGCCGCCCGGGAGAACCTGACGGTCGACGGGCGGCCCGCCTTTCCGCGACTCGTCATCCAGGTGTGGGCGGAGACGCTGCGCAACGAGGAACTGGCGGCCGTGCTGCGCGAGGGCTACGGCTCGGTGCGCGGGGCCTGGGCGCGGATCGTGGAGAGCTACCAGAGCGTCGGGATGATGGATGCGGACGTCACCCCGGACGACGTGGCCCGCACGATGATCGCCTCGGTGATGGGCTTCCTCGCACAGCAGTCCCTTTTCGGACCCGTGCCCGTCGAGGTCCTCCGTGACGGACTGCGGGCGCTGACGAGCATGCGGGGCGAGGGGGCCGCGACCCGTGGGTCACAGCTTGGTTAACGTGCGCGAAACGCGTGCCGACTAGCCTGCCCCTCCACGCCATCGGGGACCTTGCCGGTGGCCGCGGCAGCCGGGCCCCGCACGGTCCGGGGCGAGGAGGTGAGGTGGGACGTGCAACTTACCCCGCACGAGCAGGAGCGGCTGCTGATCCATGTGGCGGCCGACGTGGCGGAGAAGCGCCGCGCCCGCGGGCTGAGGCTGAATCACCCCGAGGCTGTCGCCCTCATCACCTCGCACATCCTCGAAGGCGCACGTGACGGCCGCACGGTCGCCGAACTCATGGCCTCCGGACGCGAACTGCTCAACCGTGACGACGTCATGGAGGGCATCCCCGAGATGATCCACGACGTGCAGGTCGAGGCGACCTTCCCGGACGGCACCAAACTCGTCACCGTCCACGACCCGATCGTGTGAGGCGGCCTCGATGATCCCAGGAGAGATCCACTTCGCCGACGGCCCCATTGCGTACAACCAGGGTCGCGAGGTCACCCGGCTCACCGTGCTCAACGCCGCCGACCGACCCGTCCAGGTCGGCTCCCACTACCACTTCGCCGAGGCCAACCCCGGCCTGGAGTTCGACCGCGCCGCGGCGCGCGGCAAGCGGCTCAACGTCGCCGCCGGTACCGCCGTGCGCTTCGAGCCCGGCATCCCGGTCGACGTCGAACTCGTCCCGCTCGCCGGTGCCCGCGTGGTGCCCGGACTGCGCGGGGAGACGGGAGGTGCCCTCGATGCCTGAGATCTCGCGTGCCGCCTACGCCGACCTGTTCGGCCCGACGACCGGTGACCGCATCCGGCTCGCCGACACCGATCTGCTGATCGAGATCGAGGAGGACCGCAGCGGCGGGCCCGGACTCGCCGGTGACGAGGCGGTGTTCGGCGGTGGCAAGGTCATCCGCGAGTCCATGGGGCAGTCGCGTGTGACGCGCGCGGAGGGCGCGCCGGACACCGTCATCACGGGCGCCGTGATCGTCGACCACTGGGGGGTCGTCAAGGCCGACGTCGGTGTCCGCGACGGCCGGATCGCCGGGATCGGCAAGGCGGGCAACCCGGACACGATGGACGGGGTGCATCCGGCACTGGTCATCGGACCGGAGACCGAGGTCGTCGCGGGCAACGGGCGGATCCTGACGGCGGGCGCCATCGACGCGCACGTCCATCTGATCTGCCCGCAGATCGCCGACGAGGCGCTCGCCTCCGGCATCACCACCCTCGTCGGCGGCGGCACCGGGCCCGCGGAGGGCTCCAAGGCGACCACCGTGACGCCGGGCCCCTGGCACCTGGCCCGGATGCTGGAGTCGATGGAGCAATATCCCCTCAACTTCGGTCTGCTCGGCAAGGGCAACACCGTCTCGCACGACGCGATGCTGTCGCAGATCCGGGGCGGCGCGCTCGGCCTGAAGATCCACGAGGACTGGGGCGCGACGCCGGCCGCGATCGACGCCTCCCTCACGGTGGCCGACCGCACAGGCATCCAGGTCGCCATCCACACCGACACCCTCAACGAGGCCGGCTTCGTCGCCGACACCCTCGCCGCGATCGGCGGACGCGGAATCCACGCCTACCACACCGAGGGCGCGGGCGGCGGGCACGCGCCGGACATCATGTCCGTGGTCTCCGAGTCGTACGTGCTCCCGAGCTCCACCAACCCGACCCGGCCCTACACCGTCAACACCGCCGAGGAACACCTCGACATGCTGATGGTGTGCCACCACCTGAACCCGGCGGTGCCCGAGGACCTGGCCTTCGCCGAGTCGCGCATCCGGCCCTCGACGATCGGCGCCGAGGACATACTGCACGACCTGGGTGCCATCTCGATCATCTCGTCCGACTCCCAGGCCATGGGCCGGGTGGGCGAAGTGATCATGCGGACCTGGCAGACGGCCCACGTGATGAAGCGGCGCAGGGGCGCGCTGCCCGGGGACGGCGGCGCGGACAACCACCGAGTACGTCGCTATGTCGCCAAATACACGATCAACCCGGCGCTCGCGCAGGGCCTCTCACGGGAGATCGGTTCTGTCGAGACCGGCAAGCTCGCCGACCTCGTGCTCTGGGACCCCGCGTTCTTCGGGGTCAAGCCGCACCTCGTGATCAAGGGCGGAATGATCGCCTACGCGCAGATGGGTGACGCCAACGCGTCGATCCCGACGCCGCAGCCGATCCTGCCCCGGCCGATGTTCGGGGCGATCGGGCGGGCTCCGGCCGCGAACTCGTTCAATTTCGTGGCGCCCCTCGCCGTCGAGGACGGGCTGCCGGAGCGGCTCGCGCTCGGCAAGCGGTTCGTGGCCATCGACTCGACGCGGGCGGTCACCAAGGCCGACATGCGGGAGAACGACGCGCGGCCCGAGGTCCGTATCGACCCCGACAGCTTCGCCGTGCACATCGACGGCGAACTCGTCGAGGCGACTGCGGCGGCCGAACTGCCCATGGCCCAGCGTTACTTCCTCTTCTGATGTCCCGCGCGGCACTTCTCGTCCTGGCCGACGGCCGCTTCCCCGCCGGAGGGCACGCGCACTCCGGCGGGGCCGAGGCAGCGGTGAAGGCGGGGCGGGTCACGGGCGCGGCGAGCCTGGAGGAGTTCTGCCGGGGCCGGTTGCACACGACGGGACTGGTGTCGGCGGCCCTCGCGGCGACGGCGGCGCTCGGTGTCGATCCGGAGGAGCTGGACGCGGCGGCGGACGCGCGGACGCCGTCTCCGGCGCTGCGGCTCGCGGCGCGCCGGCTGGGGCGGCAGTTGCTGCGGGCCGCGCGGGTCACCTGGCCGTCCGGTGAGCTGGACGCCGTCGCGCGGGCGTTTCCCAAGGGGGCGCATCACCCGGTGGTGCTGGGCCTCGTGGCGCGGGCGGCGGGGCTCGGGGCGATCGACGCGGCCTACTGCGCTGCGTACGAGTGTGTGAGTGGGCCGGCCGGTGCGACGGTGCGGCTGCTGAGTCTGGATCCGTTCGAGGCGACCGGGGCGCTGGCCCGGCTGGCACCGGAGGTGGACCGGGTGGCGGGGCGGGCGGCGGAGATGGCGCGGGGGGTCGTCGAGGAGGGGACCGACGTGTTGCCCGCGGGATCGGCGCCTTTGCTGGAGATCGGGGCGGAGGCGCATGCGGGGTGGGGGGTGCGGTTGTTCGCCTCGTGAGGGTCTCTCGCCCCCGCCGCCCCTGCGCTGCCCATCCCCCAGGGGCTCCGCCCCTTCCACCCCGCCAGGGGGCTGCCGCCCCCCTCGGGCCCCCGCTTCTGTCTGAAGGGCCGACGCCAGTCACCGAAGGAGCCGTTGCCATGCATCTCGACCACCCCCACCACAGCCCCGCCGCCGTCAGCGCCGATGCCCGCCGGCCCGACGGGCGGCGGCGGGCCCTGCGGATCGGGCTCGGAGGGCCCGTCGGGTCCGGGAAGACCGCGACCGTCGCCGCGCTCTGCCGGACGCTGCGGGACGACCTGTCCCTGGCCGTCGTCACTAACGACATCTACACCCGTGAGGACGCCGAGTTCCTGCTGCGGGAGGCCGTGCTGCCGCCGGAGCGGATCACCGCCGTGGAGACGGGGGCCTGTCCGCACACCGCGATCCGGGACGACATCTCCGCCAACCTCGAAGCGGTCGAGGACCTGGAGGACGAGGTCGGGCCGCTGGACCTGATCCTGGTGGAGTCCGGCGGGGACAATCTCACCGCCACCTTCTCCAAGGGCCTTGTCGACGCACAGGTCTTCGTCATCGACGTGGCCGGCGGCGACGACATCCCGCGCAAGGGCGGCCCCGGCGTCACCACCGCCGACCTGCTCGTCGTCAACAAGACCGACCTCGCCCCGTACGTCGGCTCCGAC
This sequence comes from Streptomyces sp. NPDC086077, assembly GCF_040686175.1. Lineage (NCBI taxonomy): Bacteria > Bacillati > Actinomycetota > Actinomycetes > Kitasatosporales > Streptomycetaceae > Streptomyces > Streptomyces sp. NPDC086077. The sequence goes on from NZ_JBFBJT010000005.1 coordinate 65,113, forward strand.
CTGGCCAGGATGGCCGCCGACGCCAAGGCCCAGCGCGCCGAACTGCCCGTCGTGTTCCAGTCGCTGCGCGACGGCAGCGGCGTGCGGGACGTGGCCGAGTGGGTGCGCGGGCGGCTCGCCGCGTGGACGGCATGAGCGCGACGGCCACCGGAGTACGCGCCACCGCCCGGATCGTCGCCCGCGCCGACGGACGCGGCGGTACGGCACTGCCGGTACTTGCGGGAGAGGGGCCGCTGGCGCCGCGCCGGACGCGCGGGAGTGCGGGCGAGGCCCGGGTGACGCTGGTCGGCGCGATGAGCGGCCCCCTCGGTGGCGACCACTTCACGGTCGAGGCCGGCGTGGAGGAGGGGGCCCGGCTGCACGTCGGGTCGGCCGCCGCCACCCTCGCGCTGCCGGGGCAGGCCAAGGGCGGCGCCCGCTACGACGTCCGGCTGACCGTGGCCGACGGCGGCGAGCTGTGCTGGCTGCCGGAGCAGTTGATCTCCGCGCGCGGCAGCGACCTGCACGTGCGTACCCGGGCCGACCTCGGCCCGGGTGCCCGTCTCGTCCTGCGTGAGGAGCAGGTGCTCGGACGGACGGGTGAGGAACCCGGACGGCTCACCAGCCGTCTGTCCGTGCGGATCGCCGGGTGGACCGTCCTCGACCAGGAGCTGTCCTGCGGTCCGGGCGCCCCGGGCGGCTGGGACGGGCCCGCCGGGCTGGGCAGCCATCGTGCCGTCGGTCAACTGCTCGTAGTACGACCGGAGTTCGAGGAGCGTCCGGTGGCGCCCCGGGTCGTGGGGGAGGGCGCCGCGGTGCTGCCGCTCGCCGGGCCGGCCGCGCTGGTGACCGCTGTCGCGCCGGACGCGCGGCGCCTGCGGCGGACGCTGGAGATGGTGTTGGCCTCGTTCGGATAACAATCCGGTCAGCGAACTTGCCTATCCGGTTATCGGATTGGCAAAGAAGGGGGACGGCCCCTTTCTCAGCGACCTCACAGCGGACAGGATCACCCGTACCCATCGAAACGGTGTACGGGAGGCCCACTTGAGGGACATCAGGCCGAAGAGGCGGACAGCGGCGATCGGTTCCGCCGGACTGCTCGTCGCGGCGACGCTCATAGCCGGCGCGGTGGCCGCGCCCACCGCCAGCGCCAGCGCCGAACAGGCCCGCCACGGTCAGGGCCACGAGTCATGGGGCGTCACGGTCGCCGCGGCCCGCGCCGCCCAGGCCGGCGTGGACTGGAAGGACTGCCCCGCCGACTGGGGACTGGAGAAGCCGATCCAGTGCGGCTGGGTCACCGTGCCGCTCGACTACGCCAAGCCCTACGGCAAGCAGATCAAGCTCGCCGTCGACCGCATCGACAACACCGGCACCGACGACGAGCGTCTCGGCGCCCTCGTCTACAACCCGGGCGGCCCGGGCGGCTCCGGCCTGCGTTTCCCGCGCCGGGTCACCACCAACAACGCCGTCTGGGCGAAGGTGGCCAAGGCGTACGACTTCGTGGGCTTCGACCCGCGCGGCGTCGGCAAGTCTGCGCCCATCTCCTGCGTCGACCCGCAGGAGTTCGTCAAGGCGCCGAAGCCGGACCCGGTGCCCGACTCGGAGGCCGACAAGCGCGCCCAGCGCAAGCTGGCCCGCGAGTACGCCGAGGGCTGCCACGAGCGCAGCGGCGCGATGCTGCCGCACATGACCACGCCGAACACCGCACGTGACCTGGACGTCGTCCGGGCCGCGCTCGGCGAGAAGCGGCTCAACTTCCTCGGCGTCTCGTACGGCACCTACCTCGGCGCGGTCTACGGCACCCTCTTCCCCCGTCACGTCGGCCGCATGGTCGTGGACAGCGTCGTCAACCCGTCGCGGGAGAAGATCTGGTACCAGGCCAACCTGGACCAGGACGTCGCCTTCGAGACGCGCTGGAAGGACTGGCAGGGCTGGGTCGCCAGGAACGACGCCACCTTCCACCTGGGCGACACCCGCGCCGAGGTCCAGGAGAAGTGGCTCCAGTTGCGCGCCACCGCGAAGAAGAACCCCCTCGGCGGCGTGGTCGGTCCGGCCGAGCTGATCTCCTTCTTCCAGAGCGCCCCGTACTACGACTCCTCGTGGGTGCCGGTCGCCACCGTCTTCAGCAAGTACGTCGCCGGTGACACCCAGGCCCTCGTCGACGCGGCCGCCCCGGACCTGTCCGACACCGTGGGCAACGCCGACGCGGAGAACGGCAACGCCGTGTACACCGCCGTCGAGTGCGCGGACGCCAAGTGGCCCACGAGCTGGCGCCAGTGGGACCGCGACAACACCCGGCTGCACCGCGACCACCCGTTCATGACCTGGGCCAACGCCTGGATGAACCTGCCGTGCGCCACCTGGCCGGTCAAGCAGAGCACCCCGCTGGACGTGCGGACGGGCAAGGGCCTGCCCCCGGTCCTGATCGTGCAGTCGGAGCGCGACGCGGCCACCCCGTACGAGGGCGCCCTCGAACTGCACCGGCGTTTCAAGGGTTCCCGTCTCATCACCGAGAAGGACGCCGGCTCGCACGGCGTCACCAGCCTGGTCAACTCCTGCGTCAACGACCGGGTGGACGCCTACCTGCTCACCGGCGAGCTGGACACCAAGGACGTGACGTGCGCCCCGCACGCCACGCCCAAGCCGTAGGCATCGGCGGTCATACGGTGCCGGGGGCGGCCGGCGGACCAGTCGGCTGCCCCTCGCGGAACCAGGCGTCCTCGGCGGCGTAGTCGAAGAGGTCGCCGTACGCCTGGAACATCTTCGGGTACGCCTCGCGCCAGCCCCGCCCGGTCAGTTGGCGCTCGATCCACTCGACCGCCTCCGGAAGCGTCTCGGCGTACCGCACCACCGGTCGGTAGCCCAGCTCCCGTCGTGCCGCCGACATGTCGCACACCACCGGCACCGGAACCGACCACGGGGTGTCGCCCACCGACGAGGCCGGCGGGGGACCGTCGAGGAGGACGGTCTCCGTCTCGACACCCATCACGGCGTCGATCGCCGTCGCGATCTCCAGGACCGGCGGCGCCTCGTCGTCACAGGCGTTGAGGGCCCGCGAGCCGGGGCGGGCCGCGGCGAGCCGGATCAGCTCCGCCAGGGTGTGCACACTCACCGGGTGGAAACGGCTTCGGCCGCCGTACGCGAGGACACGACGGGCGCGCCCGTCCAGGTTTCGCTTGACGAAGTACAGCTCGCGGGGCGTGCGGCAGTGCGGGCCGTGGACCGCGCCGGCCCGCAGCAGCGTGGTGGGCAACCGGTCGCCGGCCGCGAGCAGTTCCCGTTCCAGAGCCGCCTTGCGGGTGCTGTACGAGGACTCGCCGGGCGCCACCGTGCGCTGGCTCTCGGGCATCGGCACTGGGTACTCGGGGAAGCCGTCCGGTTCGGCCTGGGTGTCGAAGCCGCGGCCTTTGTCGTCCTCGTACACCGACACGCTGGAGATCACCACCGCCGATCCGATCCGCCCGGCCAGGCCCGTGAGCTGCCGGGCGTGTTCGGCCCCGTAGGCGACGACGTCGACGACGAGGTCGCAGTCGTCGCCGATCAGCGCGGCCAGCGCCGCGTCGTCGTCCCGGTCCAGCCGTTCCGCCCGCACCGGCTTGGGCCAGCTCTCGTCCCGTCCGCCGCCCCGGGAGGCGGCCGTCACCTCCCAGCCGTCCCGCGCGAGGGCCCGTACCGCCGGGCGCCCGATCTGGCCTGTCGCTCCGATCACCACAGCACGTCTCATGAGGCGACCGTAGGCCGCGACGACCGGGTGGGCCAGGGAGTTCGGCTCAGAGCAGAGGGGGGTCAGCGCAGCGGCGTGCGCCGGAACCTGCGCTCCCGCTGCTCCGCCTTCTGCGAGGCCTCCGCCTTGACGACGGCCGCGTACTGGTCGACGTACTCCTGCTCGGACAGCATCAGGATGGCGTACATGATCTCGTCGGTGATGGCGCGCAGGACGGCCTTCTCGTTCTCCATGCCCGCGTAGCGGGAGAAGTCGAGGGGCTTGCCGAAGCGGATGACGACGGGGTGGAGACGAGGGACGACCTTGCCCGGCGGCTGGGCCTCGAAAGTGCCGATCATCGCGCAGGGGATCACCGGGACCCCGGCCCTGAGAGCCATCACCGCGACCCCGACCTTGCCCTTGTAGAGGCGGCCGTCGTGCGAGCGGGTGCCCTCCGGGTAGATGCCGAGCAGTTCGTCCTTGCTCAGCACCCCGAGGCCCTCACGGATCGCGGCCTGACCGGCGTCCTTACCGGAGCGGTCGACCGGGATCTGCCCGGCGCTGCGGAAGAACGCCGCCGTCAGCCGGCCCTTGACGCCGGGGCCGGTGAAGTACTCCGCCTTCGCCAGGAAGGTGATGCGGCGCTTGAGGATCGCCGGCATCAGGAAGTGGTCGGAGAACGACAGATGGTTGCCCGCGACGATCGCCGGACCCGATGCCGGCACATGCTCCAGACCCTCGATCCGGGGCCGGAAGACCAGTCGGAGCAACGGCCCGAGAAGGACGTATTTGAGCAGGTAGTAGAACAACGGGTGGCTCCTCACTCCGTAGGTTCGGCGCCCCGCAGCGTTCTCGCAGGTCAACCAGCACGTCGTGAGGTGTCAGTGTAGGCGCGGGCGGGAGGGTGGGAAACCGGTACGGCGCCGTGGGAGTGCGCCGTACCGGTGGCTCTTCAATCGGTTGCGCCGAGCGACCAGCGCGGGCTGCTGCCGGTGAGGCGGCAGGTGAGGAAATACAGCGGTATCGGAGGCGTGTACGGCGAGCCGTCCATGGGGGAGTGGAGCAGGCGCGGGTGGCTCGCGCCCGGCCTCGGGCGGGTGGCCGTCCAGGACGGGTCGCCCATCCGGGCACCGATCGCGTACGTGGTGCTCGGCGGCCAGGTGATCCCGATGTGCGATCCGGACGGGACGATCCACCACCAGTGACGGTCGTCGGCGAAGACACAGCCGACGCGGGGGAGCGCCTCCAGGATGGTCTCGCCGTGTTCCGGTGACGTGCCCACGGCGTCGTGGCCGAGGGTCGTGGGCAGCTGTGGCGGGATCGGCAGGCGGAGATGATCGCGCCGGTCGGGCGTGGGGTGGGGGGGCGCCGCGGAACGGCACGGGTGCGGGTCACGGCTGTGCGGTCGGAACATGGGGGACGGATCCTTCGGCCGAGTGGGGGATGGGCCGGGCGGGGGGTGTGGGAGAGGGCGGGGCGGGAACGGAAGGGGTCGTCGTCAGGTCGGCCCAGACGACGCGTCCCGTGCGGTTCGGGGCGGGTCGGACTCCCCAGTCGTCGCAGACCGCCTCCACCAGGAGGAGCCCGCGGCCGTTCTGGTCGTCGGAGCAGGCCTGCCGGGACGCCGGGAGGGTGGACCCGAGGTTCTGGTCCTCGACCTCCACGCGGAGCCGGCGCCCGGTGAGGTGCAGCCGGCACACGATCCGCTCGCTGCCCGAGTGCGTCACCGCGTTGGTGACCAGCTCGGAGGTGACGAGGACAGCGTTGTCAACGTCGTCGGCGTGGGTGTGCCACGACGTCAGGGTCTGGCGCACGGCCCCTCGGGCCACACCGGCCGACTCCGGGGTCGCCGGGAGGACGAAGGTGTGGGCCCGGTGGGCGGGCTGGTCCCCGGAGGCGAGCCGGTCGGGGCCTTTCGGCCCGGGGAGTCGACCGGTGAACTCGCCTCCGGGTGGCTGCGGGGAGCGCGTCGCCTTCGACGGCGCCCGGAGCGTGTGCTCCGAGCCGTGCGGCGGACCGAGGGGATCGGTGCCGGCCAGGCGGAGGGCCTGTCGTGCGGTGGGCGCGCGGTCGGGGAGTTCATGCCCGGGCAGGTGGTCCAGCGGGTGGGGGAGGGAGGGCGGAGCCATCGCCGTACGCCTTTCGTCTGCCATGTGCGTCATCGCCGTACAGCTGTCGGGTCGGCCGGCTGCGCGTGGTGGGGACGGGGTGCAGAAAACGCGCCGCGGGACAGCGAGTTGTGGCCCGGTCTCCCCCAACTCGACCGTTCCGTCGCACTGTTCGCGAAGCCGTGGACAGTGAGCCCACTGTGGCACTCGCCGACAACTGCTCGCAAGCCGCAAGTTGAAAATTGCAATTGGCCAGGTGCATGCTGCTCTCGCCAGGAAATGATCGAATGGCACTCCGAATGTGACCGCGTGAGACGGTGGCCCGGGAGCCGACGGCGTGAGGGGGTAGGGCGTGACCGCGGAAACCGACTGGGGCGGCGCTCCTTCCGTGCTGCGCATGATCCTCGGCAGACAGCTGGAGGAGCTGCGGACCCGGGCCGGACTGACCTACGAGCAGGCGGGCGCCGCCATCGGTGTCAGCCACTCCACGATCCGCCGGATGGAGGCCGCCAAGGTGGCGCGGCTCCGGCTACCGGACGCCGAGAAGTTGCTCCAGGTCTACGGTGTGACGGACCAGCAGGAGATCGACACCTTCCTGAAGTCGGTGCGTGAGGCCAACAAGCGCGGCTGGTGGCACACCTACCGTGACGTGCTGCCGGACTGGTTCGCGGCGTATCTGAGCCTGGAACAGGCGGCGCTGCAGATCCGTGCCTACGAGAACCAGTTCGTGCACGGCCTGCTGCAGACGGAGAGCTACGCCCGCGCCCTGCTCGGCGCCGGTAATCCGCACGCCCCGGCCGAGGCGACCGAACGCCGGGTCGCACTGCGGATGCGCCGCCAGGAGCTGCTGAGCCGCCAGGCGCCGCCGCGGCTGTGGGTCGTGATGGACGAGACCGTGCTGCGCTGGCCGGTCGGCGGCGCGGACGTGATGCGCGCACAGATCGACCACCTGATCGAGGTGAACCGGCTGCCGCACGTGACCCTGCAGATCATGCGGTTCGCGAACGGGCCCCACCCCGCGATGCGGGCGGGCGCCTTCCACCTCTTCCGGTTCCGGGCGCGCGAACTGCCCGACATCGTCTATCTCAACGGCCTGGTGGGCGCGGTCTACCTGGACAGGAGCGACGACGTCGTGGTGTACCGCGAGGCCCTGGACCGGCTGGGCGCCCAGGCGGCGCCCGCCGGCAAGACCGAGGTCCAACTCGGCGCGATACGCAAGGAGCTCTGACGTGCACCACCCCACACGCCCCGTACACAACGGCATGCCCGCCCCCGAACTGGGCGCCCAGGGCTGGTCCAAGCCGTGGAGCGACGACGCCGGAGGCGCCTGCGTGGAGGTGCTGAGGCTCGCCGACGGGCGGGTCGCCGTCCGCCAGTCGACCGACCCCGAGGGACCCGCGCTGGTCTTCACGCCCCTGGAAGTGACGACCTTCCTGACGGGTGTGAAGTCGGGTGAGGCCGACTTCCTTCTCTGATCGTCCTGCTGTTCGACCAGGCTCTCTTAACCTGTTCTCCGGGCTCTTCACCCCGTTGCTGTAGCTGAGCGTTCCCCGCACCCCCCGACCCGAATGGGAGACACGGCGTTGCCTGACAACGGATGGCCGGCCGACCGTATCGACACCGAGAACGCGCACTCCGCGCGGATCTACGACTACATCCTGGGCGGCAAGGACTACTACCCCGCTGACAAGGAGGCGGGCGACGCCATGTCACGGGAGTGGCCCGCCCTGCCCATCCACATGCGGGCCAACCGCGACTGGATGAACCGCGCCGTGCGCTGGCTCGCCGAGGAGGCGGGCGTACGCCAGTTCCTCGACGTCGGCACCGGCATACCCACCTCCCCGAACCTGCACGAGATAGCCCAGGCGGTGGCGCCCGAGTCGCGCGTCGTCTACGTGGACAACGACCCCATCGTCCTCACCCTCTCCCAGGGACTGCTGGCCAGCTCCCCCGAGGGGCGGACCGCGTACATCGAGGCCGACTTCCGCGAGCCGGGCAGCATCGTCGGCGCCGCCGAGCTGCGCGACACCCTCGATCTCACGCAGCCGGTGGCCCTCACCGTGATCGCGATCGTCCACTTCATCCTGGACGAGGACGACGCGGTCGGCATCGTCCGCCGCCTGCTGGAGCCGCTGCCCTCGGGCAGCTACCTGGCGATGTCCATCGGCACGGCAGAGTTCGCGCCGGACGAGGTGGGCCGCGTCGCCCGCGAGTACGCCGCCCGCAACATGCCGATGCGGCTGCGCACGATCGACGAGGCCCACGAGTTCTTCGACGGCCTGGAACTCGCCGAGCCCGGCATCGTCCAGGTCCACAAGTGGCGCCCGGACGGCGAGGGCGAGGAGGGCATCCGGGACGAGGACATCGCCATGTACGGGGCGGTGGCGCGAAAGCCGTAGGTCATGCCCCGTGCGGGGCCGGGAACGACGTGCGTCCCGGCCCCGCCGACGGTCAGAGCCGCACGACGATCAGCACGGTGTCGTCGGTGGCACCCTCGGGAGGCAGCAGCTCGTGCAGGACGGCGTCCGCCAGGCCCTCGGGATCGGCGTCCCGGTGCCGAGCGAGGGACTCGGCGAGGCGGGCCACCCCCTTGTCGATGTCCTCATACCGCCGTTCCACCAGTCCGTCGGTGTACAGGGCGAGCGTGGAGCCGGGCGTGAAGCCGGTGCCGGCCTGCGGGCGGGGCCGCGGGTCGGGGTGGGCGTCGAGCGGAGGATCGGTGGCCCGGTCCAGGAACTCGACGCGGCCGTCGGGGTGCACCAGCACCGGCGGCAGGTGGCCGGCGCTGCTGTAGGTGATGGTCTGCATGTCGCAGTCGATGAACGTCGTCACCGCCGTGGCCGACTCGGCGCCGTCGACGACATGCGCGAACAGCCCCAGCACGTCGAGTGCCTGGGCCGGGCCCGCCGCCACCCGTGAAGCCGCGGTCAGCGCGCTGCGCAGCTGGCCCATGACGCCCGCGGCGGCCAGACCGTGGCCGACCACGTCGCCGACCGAGACCGCGATGCGGTTGCCGCCCACCAGGTCGACCACGTCGTACCAGTCCCCGCACACGTGCAGCGCGCCCACCGCAGGCCGGTAGCGCACGGCCGCCCCGTGGTGCCCCAGCTGCCGACGGGCGGGCAGCATCGCCTTCTGGAGCGCCAGTGCCACCTCACGCTCCCAGTCGTGTGCAACGCGCAGCCGCTCGTTGAGCTCCTGCAGGTCGCGGGCGCGGGTGTACAGCTCGGCCTCCAGCACCCGGGCCCTGCTCCCGCCGGGGCCGCCGCGGGCCTCGATCAGCTCGGTGACCTCCTCGACCCGGTGCACCAGCAGCACGACCGTCCCGTCCTGGCCCAGGACCGGCGCGTTGACGGGGCTCCAGTACCGCGCTTCCCACTGCCCGGACCGGCCGGGACTCTCCACGTCGTACCGCTGCAGGGCCATGGTGTCCCGTTCGCCGGTGGCCAGCACCCGGCGCAGCGAGGCCTCCAGGTTGCGCATGCCCGTCGCGGCGGGGTCGTCGGGGTTGTCGGGGAAGACGTCGAACAGATAGCGGCCGACGACGTCCTCGCGGCGGCGCCCGGACATCCGCAGGAACTCCTCGTTGGCGTCCGCGTACACCAGGTCGGGCGTGAGCAGGGCGACCATGCCGGGCAGTGCCTGGAAGACCGCCCCGTAGTCGGTTGCCGCGTCCTTCATGGCTGCCGCCTCACCACGGAGTCTCACCCATTTTCCACGGCGCGGCGGTAAACGGCCTTTCGCGTCAGTCCGCAAGGCCGGTCAGCGGCTGCTCCGCCCAGATGACCTTGCCGTCGGGGACGAACCGGGTGCCCCATCGCTGGGTGAGCTGTGAGACCAGCAGCAGCCCGCGCCCGCCCTCGTCCGTGGTGCGCGGGTGGCGCAGATGCGGTGCGGTGGCGCCGCTGTCGAACACCTCGCAGACCAGCGTGGCCGCCTTGATCAGCCGCAACCGGATCGGGCCGACGGCATGCCGGATGACGTTGGTGACCAGCTCGCTCACCACCAGCTCGGTGGTGAAGGCCAGCTCGTCCAGACCCCACGCGGACAGCTGTCGGCAGGCCGCCTTGCGGGCGTCGGCGACCACGACCGGGTCGACGGGCAGCTCCCAGGTCGCCACCTGCTCCGAGCTGAGCAGCCTGGTGCGTGCCAGCAGCAGGGCCACGTCGTCGTGCGGGCGCGCGGGCACCAACGCGTCGATCACGGCCCGGCAGCGCCGTTCCAGCGAGGGGGCGGACCGCTCCAGCGCGCCGCGCAGCCGGTCCCGGCCCACGTCGGTCGCCCACGCCTCGCCGTCGCTGGCCAGCAGCCCGTCGGTGTGCAGCACGAGCGTGCTGCCCTCGGCCAGCGTCACCTCCACCGACTCGAACGGCGGCCCGCCGACGCCGAGGGCAGGACCCTGCGGCAGCTCCATGAACACCACCTTGCCGTCGGCCCCCACGACCGCCGGCGCGGGATGCCCGGCGGCGGCCATGGTGCACCGGCCGCCGACCGGGTCGTAGACGACGTACAGGCAGCCGGATCCGACCGACTCGGAGCCGCCGTGACCCTCGTCCCGCGGTGCGCCGTCGCCGCTCTCCACCTCGCCCGCGTCCGGTACGACACCCTCCTCCGGCGCTCCCATCGCCACCAGGTCGTCGAGATGGCCGAGCACCTCCTCCGGCGACAGGTCCAGCGCCGCGAGGGTGCGTACGGCGGTCCGCAGCCGCCCCATGGCCGCCGCGGCCTGGATGCCGTGCCCGGCCACCTCGCCCACGACGAGGGCGACCCGTGCCCCCGACAGGGGGATCAGGTCGTACCAGTCCCCGCCGAGGCCCGTCAGCTCGTCGGCGGGCCGGTAGCAGGCCGTCACCTCGACGGCCTCCTGCTGGGGCAGCCGGTGCGGCAGCAGGCTGCGCTGGAGCACCAGGGCCGCGTCCCGCTCGCGGGTGTAGCGCCGGGCGTTGTCGACGCAGACGGCCGCCCGGGAGACGAGGTCCTCGGCCAGACTCAGGTCGCCCTCGTCGAAGGGCTCGTGCCTGCGGCGCCGGAAGAACGTGGTGACGCCGAGGGTGACGCCCCGCGCGCGGATCGGCACGATCATCGCGCTGTGCAGGCCCAGCTCCAGGAAGATGGAGCGCCGCGTGCTGGGCGCGTCCGTGGCCCACTCCTCGGCGAGCGGGTCGAGCCGTGCCCCCAGCCAGGGCATGCCCGTCGTCAGGGAGCGGATCGGCGGCGACCCGGCCAGATACGTCGCCACCTCCCCGATGCCCACGGCGGCCTCGGTGACGCTCCGGTCGAGCGAGCGCTGGCCGGCGCGGCGCAGCGGCACCCGCTCCGTGTCGCGCGGCGGGCCGGGCTCCGGTTCCCCGCCGTGCAGCACCGACTCCAGCAGGTCGACGGTCACGAAGTCGGCGAGGTCCGGGACCGCCACGTCGGCCAGCTCCTGCGCGGTCAGCGTGATGTCCAGGGTGCGTCCGATGCGCTCGCCGGCCCGGTCGAGCAGGGCCAGGCGCTGGCGGTCGCGGTGCCGGTCGGTGATGTCGAGGACGGTGTAGTACACGCCCATGGGGTGGCCGTGGCCGTCGTCGAGCCGGGTGAACGACATCATGTGCGCGGTCTCGCGGAACGGGGCGGCCCGTACGTGGCCGACGAGCTCGTAGCCGGCGACCGACTCACCGGTCGCCAGGACGTGCCGCATCTGCGCCTCGATCGCCTCGGTGTCCAGGCCCGGCTGGATGTCCGCCAGCCGCAGGCCCAGCCGCCGGCTCGGCGGGCCACCGCCGAACTGGGCGAGGGCGATGTTCGACCAGACGTAGCGCAGGTCGGTGTCGACGATCGCTATGCCGACGGGGGAGCGGGCCACCATCTGTTCCAGCATGTCGCGGCTCATGTCCCAGCCGGGGGCCTCGGCCAGCTCCGACATCAGCACCAGCCACCGGGACGGGCCCTGTGTCTCCAGCGCCGGAGTGACCCGGACCATCACGCGGACCGGCGAACCGTCCTCACGCCGGGCGGTCAGCAGGCCCGTCCAGCCGCCGTCCCTGCGGCACCGCTCGACCAGCCCCGGCACGCGCGACGCGTCCTGGGCGGCCAGCAGTTCGGCGACACCGCGACCCACGGCCTCACCGGGCGTGTACCCGAGCAGGCGCTGGGCGTCCCTGGTCCAGCTCGTCACGACGCCCTGGGCGTCGAGCAGCACGGGAGCGGCGTCCGCCACGTCGAACGGCCGACGCTCGACGTCGCGCTCCTCGAATGTGCCCACTGGTTGACCTCTCTGTCGCTGAGAGTGGTCTACCACCTCTTGTCCCCATCTTCACCCCTGCGAGGGCGGGGCTGCCGCGTGGGACGCCGCCCGTCCAGGGAGCGGACGAGCGGGTCGTGAGCGGGTGCGCTGGTGGGAGCGGTGCGGGCGGCCCGGCAGGAGCGGAACGGGCGGCGCGGCCGGGAGTGCCCAGGTGCCCTCCCCACGGCGCCGCCCTGCTGCTCAGGCCTGCCCCAGCACCGTGCCCAGCGTGCCCAGCGCGGACCGCAGCTCCTCGCCGGTGATGGTCAGCGGCGGGGCGAGCCGGATCGTGGAGCCGTGCGTGTCCTTCACCAGGACGCCCTCGCGCATCAGGCGTTCGCTGATCTCGCGTCCGGTGCCGATCGCCGGGTCGATGTCGACGCCCGCCCACAGCCCCCGTGCCCGGAAGCCGACGACGCCCTTGCCGACCAGCTCTTCCAGGCCGCCTCGCAGCACCGCGCCCAGCTCCGTGGCCCGGCGCTGGAACTCGCCGGTCTCCAGCAGCTCGACGACCGCCGTGCCGACCGCGGCGGCCAGCGGGTTGCCGCCGAACGTCGACCCGTGCTCACCCGGTCGCAGCACGCCGAGCACGTCGCGGCGCGCCACCACCGCCGACACCGGCACGATGCCCCCGCCCAAGGCCTTGCCGAGCAGCAGCATGTCGGGGACGACGCCCTCGTGCTCGACGGCGAGCGTGCGGCCCGTACGGCCGAGGCCCGACTGGATCTCGTCCGCGATGAACAGGCATCCCTTGCGCCGTGTCAGTTCCCGTACGCCCGCCAGATAGCCGTCGTCCGGGATGACGACGCCGGCCTCGCCCTGGATCGGCTCGATCAGCACCGCTGCCGTCGTCTCGTCGACCGCCGCCTCCAGCGCGGTGAGGTCGTTGTACGGCACGATCCGGAAACCCGGCGTGAACGGACCGAATCCGGCCCGTGCCGTCTCGTCCGTGGAGAAGCTCACGATCGTCGTCGTACGGCCGTGGAAGTTCTCCGCCGCGACCACGATCGTCGCCCGGTCGGCGGGGACGCCCTTGACGTCGTACGCCCACTTGCGCGCCACCTTGATGCCGCTCTCGACGGCCTCGGCGCCCGTGTTCATGGGCAGCATCATGTCCAGGCCGGTCAGGGCGGCCAGCCGCTCGGCGAACTCCGCGAGGCGGTCGTTGTGGAAGGCCCGCGAGGTGAGCGTGAGGCGGTCGAGCTGGCGGTGGGCCGCCTCGATCAGGGCGGGGTGGCGGTGGCCGAAGTTGAGGGCCGAGTAGCCGGCCAGCATGTCGAGGTAGCGGCGGCCCTCGACGTCCTCCACCCAGGTGCCCTCGGCACCGGCCACGACCACGGGCAGCGGGTGGTAGTTGTGCGCGAGCACCGGCTCCTCGGCGCGGATCAGCTCGGCGGAGTCGCGGGTACGGGCGGGTGCGGTCATGAACGGATCTCCCGGATTTCCTGGGTGCAGCACTTGATGCCCCCGCCGGCCTTGTGGAACTCCGACAGGTCCACCGGGACGGGCACGTAGCCGCGTTCGGCGAGCTGCGCGGCGAGGCCCTCGGCGCGGGGTGAGATGAAGACGTTCCGTCCGTCGGAGACGGAGTTGAGCCCGAACGTCATCGCGTCCTCGCGGGTGCCGAGCACCGCGTCCGGGTACAGCCGCGCGAGCACCTCACGGCTGCCGGGCGAGAAGGCCTCCGGGTAGTACGCGATGTTCTCCTCGTCGAGCACGAACAGCGCCGTGTCGAGGTGGTAGAGGTACGGGTCCACCAGGGTCAAGGAGATGACCGGCACACCGAGGAACTCCTGCACCTCGCGATGCGCCTCGCGGGTGGTGCGGAAACCGGTGCCGGCGAGTACGTACCGTCCCGTCGGGACGAGGTCACCTTCGCCCTCGCACACGTTCTCCGGACGGTAGACGTCGAAGCCCGCGCCCTTGAACCAGGTGTCGTAGTGGGTGGCCTCGGGGCGCCGCTCGGGCGCGTGGAAGAGGGAGCCGAAGACGCGGCCGTCGACGACGACCGCCGAGTTGGCGGCGAAGACCATGTCCGGCAGGCCGGGCACCGGCGGCACGGTGTCGACCGTGTGGCCGTGGTCCTCGTAGACGCGGATCAGCGTCCGCCACTGCTCCTGGGCCAGACCGACGTCGACCTGCACGTCGGGATGCATCCAGGGGTTGATCGCGTACTGCACGGCGAAGTGTCTGGGTTCGCAGACGAGGAAGCGCCGCCGGCGCGGCACACGGGTTTCGGGCACAGAGGGGTCCCTCCGCTTCCTGCGGTGTCGACTGGGGTGAGTCCACGGTAGAAACGGCGAAGACGCCCGACAAGCAACAAAAGCTGCGTGTTCACGCAGGATCGCTGCGCAGTTTCCCCTCTCAACGCACGTCTGGTGCGCGGGGCGGGGCCGGCTGGCTGGCGCCCGCCTCCGGACTCTCCGGAATGAGGTGCGACAGCACCATCACGCTGATCGTCTTGCGGATGAACGGCTCCGTACGGATCCGCTCCAGCACCTCCTCGAAGTGCTCCACGTCCCGTGCCCGCACGTGCAGCAGCGCGTCCGCGCCACCGGTCACCGTCATCGCCGCCGCGATCTCGGGATAGCCGCGCACCACCTCCGCCAGCCGCCGGGGCGGAGCCGCGCCCTCGCAGTACACCTCGACGTAGGCCTCGGTGCGCCAGCCCAGGGCCGACGGCTCCACCGTCGCCGTGAACCCGGTGATCACGCCGGTCTCCCGCAGCCGGTCCACCCGGCGCTTGACCGCGGTCGAGGACAGTCCGATCGCCGCGCCGATCTCGGCGAAGCTCGTCCGGGAGTTCGCCATCAGCGCGGTGATGATCTTCCGGTCCAGTTCGTCGAAGGGCGTCGGCCTGCTGTTCATGCGGGCACTGTATCCAGCGGAAACGTCCGCGTCCGGCACGTGTGCAGGCGTACGAAATGCTCCTAGACTCCACGTTCATGCTGCGCGCCCTCGCTGTCGACGACGAACGCCCCTCCCTCGAGGAGCTCGTGTACCTGCTGAACGCGGACCCGAGGATCGGCAGCGCGGAGGGCGCCGGCGACGCGACCGAGGCGCTGCGCCGGATCACCCGCGCCCTGGAGTCCGGCCCGACCGGACCCGAGGCCATCGACGTGGTCTTCCTCGACATCAACATGCCGGGCCTCGACGGTCTCGACCTGGCCCGTCTGCTCACCGGCTTCGCCCGGCCCCCGCTGGTCGTCTTCGTCACCGCGCACGAGGACTTCGCCGTCCAGGCCTTCGACCTCAAGGCGGTCGACTACGTCCTCAAGCCGGTCCGCAAGGAACGCCTAGCCGAAGCCGTACGCCGGGCCGCCGAGCAGCGCGGCACCGCCCCGCGCATCCCCGTGCACGAGCCCGACCCCGACCAGATACCCGTCGAACTCGGCGGCGTGACGCGCTTCGTCGCCGTCGAGGACATCACCCACGTCGAGGCCCAGGGCGACTACGCCCGGCTGCACACCGGCAAGGGCAGCCACCTGGTCCGCATCCCGCTGTCGACCCTGGAGGACCGCTGGCGCTCCCGCGGCTTCGTGCGCATCCACCGCCGGCATCTGGTCGCCCTGCGCCACATCGGCGAACTCCGGCTGGACGCGGGCACGGTGAGTGTCGTGGTCGGCGCCGAGGAACTCCAGGTCAGCCGCCGCCACGCGCGTGAGCTGCGGGACCTGCTCATGAGGAGGGCGTGACGGTGCCCCAGGAGCCCGCCGAACGCCGTGTCGTCGTCACCGGCCCACGCCGTGGCGCCCGCCGTGCCTCGGGCTACTACCGCCCGCAGACCGAGATCGACGAGCAGACCACCCTCGGTCACACCTACGTCCGCTCCCTGATGCGCACCCAACTGCGCGCCGCCCTCACGGTGTTCGCGGTCCTCGTCCTGCTCGTCGGCCCCCTGCCGCTGGTGTTCGCGACCGCCCCCGACGCCCGCCGCCTGGAGTGGCTGGTCCTCGGCTTCTGCCTGTACGCGCCCCTGGTCCTCCTGGCCCGCTGGTACGTCAGCCGCGCCGAGCGCAACGAACGCGACTTCGTCCGCCTGGTCGAGGACCGCTGACAGGACCACCGACAGGACACCAAGGACCGCAAAGAGGACCCAGGCTCATGTACTCCGGTTACGCCGTCCCCGCCGTCGCCCTGGTCGTCGTGGCGACCGTCCTCGTCGGCGCCTTCGGCCTGCGCATATCCCGGACCACCTCCGACTTCTACGTGGCCTCCCGCACCGTCGGTCCCCGCCTGAACGCCGCCGCGATCAGCGGCGAGTACCTCTCCGCGGCGTCCTTCCTCGGCATAGCGGGACTGGTCCTCGTCCAGGGCCCGGACATGCTCTGGTACCCCGTCGGCTACACCGCCGGCTACCTGGTGCTCCTCGTCTTCGTCGCCGCCCCCCTGCGCCGCTCCGGCGCCTACACGTTGCCCGACTTCGCCGAGGCCCGCCTCGCCTCCCCGGCCGTACGACGGCTCGCGGGCGCCTTCGTCGTCGGCGTCGGGTGGCTGTACCTGCTGCCCCAACTCCAGGGTGCCGGACTGACGTTGACCGTCCTGACCGAAGCGCCCGACTGGCTTGGCGGGATCATCGTCGCCGTCGTGGTCACCGCGATCGTCGCCGCGGGCGGCATGCGCAGCATCACGTTCGTGCAGGCCTTCCAGTACTGGCTCAAGCTCACCGCCCTGCTGGTCCCCGCCCTCTTCCTCGTCCTCGCCTGGCAGGGCGACGGCGCCCCCCGCGACGCCTTCGACGAACCGGCCGCCCTGCGCGAACAGCGCGTCGTCCGCGTCGACGACACCCTCGACCTGAAGCTCGACAGGCCGCTGGCGGTGACGGTGAGCGGCACGGTCGACGGGCGGGCGTACGAGGAGCGGCGGCTGGACCTCCCGGCCGGCACCCACCGCATCGCACAGGGCACCCGCCTCACCTTCGAAAAGGGCACCCCCGTCCCCACGGCCGACTCCGCGAGCGGCGGCGGCATCACACCGTCGCCCGCCGAGAGCCAGGAGGAACGCCCGCTGTACGCCACGTACGGACTGATCCTCGCCACCTTCCTCGGCACCATGGGGCTGCCGCACGTCGTCGTCCGCTTCTACACCAGCCCGCACGGGGTCGCCGCCCGCCGGACGACGGTCGCCGTGCTCGCCCTGATCGGCGGCTTCTACCTGCTGCCCCCGGTGTACGGCGCCCTCGGCCGCATCTACGCCCCTGAACTCACCCTCACCGGCGACGCGGACGCGGCGGTCCTGCTGCTGCCGGAGCGCATGATCGGGGGCGTCGGCGGCGATCTGCTCGGCGCGCTGGTGGCGGGCGGGGCCTTCGCGGCGTTCCTGTCCACGGCGTCGGGGCTGACCATGGCGGTGGCGGGGGTGCTGACGCAGGACGTCCTGCCCGCGCGGGGCGTGCGGCACTTCCGGCTCGGCACGGCCCTCGCGATGGCCGCGCCGCTCGCCGGGAGCGTGCTGGTCGGCGGGCTCCCGGTGGCGGACGCCGTGGGGCTGGCCTTCGCCGTGTCGGCGTCGTCCTTCTGCCCGCTGCTGGTGCTCGGCATCTGGTGGCGGCGACTGACTCCGCCGGGGGCCGCGGCCGGGATGCTGGTGGGCGGCGGTTCGGCCTTCCTGGCGGTGGCAGCGACCATGGCGGGCTTCCCGGGACCGGGGCCGCTGCACGCGTTGCTCGCCTGGCCCGCGTTGTGGTCGGTGCCGCTGGGCTTCCTCACGATGGTGCTGGTGTCGCTCGCGACCGCGAGCCGGGTCCCGGCGGGGACGGCGGCGATCCTCGCGCGGTTCCATCTCCCTGAGGAAGTCCGGGCAGAGGTGAAGGCATGATCGGCTGCTCGCAGGTTCTGGGGGTGTCCGGGAGAGGTGGCGGCATGGCCGGCTGCTCGCAGGCCCTGGGAGGGTCCGCGAGAGGGGACGGCATGGTCGGCTGCTCGCAGGCTCCGGGGTGTCCGAGGGAGGGGTCGGCATGAGCGGTTTCATCGCCGGGCTCTGTGTCGCCGTACTCCCGCTGCTCGCCGCGGGCTTCTGGCTGGGCCGGCGTACGGCCCGCCCCGAGAGCCTCGGCGGCCTCGGCACTCCCGTCGAGCACGCCACCTTCGAGACCCTGCACGCCGCTTCCCTCGCCGCGCCTCCGCTGCGGGCCGGCCTGACCGGGGAGACGGCCCGCAAGTCCGCCCGTCGGCTGCGTTCCCTGCTCGGCACGGACGCCCTGTGCCTCACCGACGACACACGGGTCCTCGCCTGGGACGGAGTGGGCGCCCACCACCGCGCCGAGATCATGGACCGCCTGACCGGCCCGCTGGAGACGGGCCGTGGCGAGGCCTTCCGGCTGACCTGCGACGCCCCGGACTGTCCCTTGCGCTGGGCGGTGGTCGCGCCGCTCACCGTCGACGACCGAGTGCACGGCGCCCTGGTGGCCTGCGCGCCCCGCGAGTCCGCCGTGCTGGTCCGGGCGGCCGGCGAGGTCGCCCGCTGGGTCTCCGTACAGCTCGAGCTCGCCGACCTGGACCAGTCCCGCACCCGGCTCATCGAGGCCGAGATCAAGGCCCTGCGCGCGCAGATCTCGCCGCACTTCATTTTCAACTCGCTCGCGGTCATCGCCTCGTTCGTGCGCACCGACCCCGAGCGCGCCCGTGAACTGCTGCTGGAGTTCGCCGACTTCACCCGCTACTCGTTCCGCCGGCACGGCGACTTCACCACGCTCGCCGACGAACTCCACGCCATCGACCACTACCTGGCGCTCGTCCGGGCACGCTTCGGCGACCGCCTCTCCGTCACGCTCCAGATCGCCCCGGAGGTACTGCCGGTGGCCCTGCCCTTCCTCTGCCTCCAGCCGCTCGTCGAGAACGCCGTCAAACACGGCCTCGAAGGCAAGGCCGACAAGTGCCACATCAGCATCACCGCCCAGGACACCGGCGCCGAGGCCCTCGTGGTGATCGAGGACGACGGCGCCGGCATGGACCCCGACCTGCTGCGCCGCATCCTCGCCGGGGAGGTCAGCCCGTCGGGCGGAATCGGGCTGTCCAACGTCGACGACCGGTTGCGGCAGGTCTACGGCGACGACTGCGGCCTCGTCATCGAGACCGCCGTCGGCGCGGGCATGAAGGTCACCGCCCGGCTGCCGAAGTACCAGCCGGGGGTGCACTCCGCGGGGCGGCTCACCCGCGAGTGAACCACCTCAGGTGCTGCGGGTGGCCACCATCCCCAGGGTGATCAGGCCCAGCACGACCCAGCCGAACCACAGCCAGCCGTTGCTGCCGAGCGCCACCGTGTAGGCGGTCACCACCACTAGTCCGCCGACGGTGAGCACCCCCATCGCCTTCGTAGAACCGTCCGTAGAACCGGGCATCGCAACACCCTCCTCATGGTTCGTCCCCTCCCATGGTGCCCCGGTTCTGCCTCCTGACGGCGCGCACGGCGAAATGAGGGCCGGAATTCCGGCACCGCCCACCCGTCCAGGAGCCGCCGGACGAGCGTCGGCCCCTGGTCCATTCGGGTGAACCCGAGGGTGCGTGCCACCCAGCACCGGACACGCGACCCCTAGCGGCTGCGCGCCTGCAGTGAGGCCAGATAGGCGTTGTAGGCCTCGAGCTCCTTGTCGCCGTCGCGGTCGGCGGCCCGGTCCTTGCGCCGGGCCTGGCGCTGCTCCGAGGCCTGCCATTGGAACAGCAGCGCGATCAGCACCAGCACGGACGGGATCTCACTGAACGCCCAGGCGATACCGCCGGCCGCGTTCTGGTCGGCGAGCGCGTCGATGCCCAGCGACGCGGGCGGGTCGGCGTAGGTGCCGACCATCGGAGTCGAGGCCATCATCAGCGCGATGCCGAAGAACGCGTGGAACGGCATGCCCGCGAACAGCTCCAGCATCCGCATCAGGTGGCCGGGCCGGTGCGGCCCCGGGTCCACGCCGATGATCGGCCAGAAGAACACCAGGCCGACGGCGAGGAAGTGCACCATCATCCCGATGTGCCCCGGCTTGGAGCCCATCAGGAAGTCGAAGACCGGGCTGAAGTACAGGGCGTAGAGGCTGGCGATGAACAGCGGGATCGTGAACGCCGGGTGCGTGATGATCCGCATGTACCGGCTGTGCAGCAGCGCCAGCAGCAGCTCGCGCGGCCCCTTGTGCCCCCGGGCGGCGGGCGGCAGCGCGCGCAGCGCGAGGGTGATCGGGGCGCCGAGCAGGATCAGGATCGGCGAGAGCATGCTGATCACCATGTGCTGCACCATGTGCACGCTGAACATGACCATGCCGTAGTCGTTCAGCTGGGTGCACATCATCAGCCCGATGGTCAGCACACCGGCGACGAAGGACACGGTCCGCCCGACCGGCCACCTGTCCCCGCGCCGCCGCAGCCGGACGACGCCCCACCCGTACAGCGCGAGCCCCAGCAGGCAGGCCACGAGGAAGAACGGCTCCGGCGACCACTGAAGCCCCCGCCCCAGCGTGAACGGCGGCAAGTCCATGGTCATGCCGTGCCCGCTGTGATCCATGCGACGGCTCCTGTTTCGTGCGGGTTGTGCTGTCTGTCCGCCCCAAGACTAGAACTGCCCCCGGCGATCCATGTCACCGGGGGCAACCGCATCCCACTGGGGAGGGGGGACGGCTACAGCACGCACTCCGCCTCGGCGTACCGGTCCGACGGCACCGTCTTCAGCGTCTCGACCGCCTCCGCCAACGGCACCATCACGATGTCCGTCCCGTTCAGCGCGGTCATCTTCCCGAACTCACCCCGGTGCGCGGCCTCCACCGCATGCCACCCGAACCGCGTGGCCAGCACCCGGTCGTACGCGGTCGGGGTACCGCCGCGCTGGACATGCCCGAGGATGACCGGCCGCGCTTCCTTCCCGAGCCGGTTCTCCAGCTCGACGGAGAGCTGCCGTGCGACCCCCGCGAACCTCTCGTGCCCGTAGACGTCCTTGCCGCCCTCGTCGAACGCCATGCTGCCGGGCCGCGGCTTCGCGCCCTCCGCCACGACGACGATCGCGAACCGCTTGCCCGCCTCGAACCGCTCGCCCACCTTCGCGGTCAGCTCGTCGATGTCGAAGGGCCGCTCCGGTACGACGATGGCGTGGGCGCCCGCCGCCATGCCGGAGTGCAGGGCGATCCACCCGGTGTGCCGGCCCATGACCTCCACGATCAGCACCCGCTGGTGGGACTCGGCGGTGGTCTTGAGCCGGTCCAACGCCTCGGTCGCGACGGTCACCGCGGTGTCGAAGCCGAAGGTCACGTCGGTCACGGCGATGTCGTTGTCGATGGTCTTCGGCACGCCCACGATGGGCAGCCCGTTGTCCGAGAGCAGCCGGGCCGCCTTCAGGGTGCCCTCACCGCCGATCGGGATGATCGCGTCGAGGCCGAGCTCCTGGACATGCCCCCTGGCCCGCTCCACACCGTCGCGCAGATGCTCGGGACGGACCCGGGAGGAGCCGAGGATCGTGCCGCCGCGGGCGAGGATGCCGCCCACCGCGTCCAGGTCGAGCTTGAGGTAGTCGCACTCCAGGAGGCCCTTCCAGCCGTCCCGGAACCCGATGACCTCGTCGCCGTGGTCGACGACGGCACGGTGTACGACGGACCGGATGACGGCGTTCAGACCGGGGCAGTCGCCGCCGGAGGTGAGGACACCAATGCGCATAGCCCGAAATACCTTCTCGACGTGGGCCGGGTCCGGACCACGCTGTCCGGCTCGATCCCCGCCACCCTAGCGGCACAGGGGGGCGGGACCGAACCGTGCGTCCGACTGCTGGACGACCGCGCTCACCTGTGCGGACGACCCGTCAGACGGGCTTGCCGAGCGGTGCCGCACCCCGCCCGGACGTCGCCTCAGGCGGGCTGCTGCTGCGCCGCCGCGATGCGCTCGTCGCGCAGCGCCTCGTACCAGTGGTCGTCGGTCGGCGGCAGCGCGTTGACGTCCAGCGCCAGCTTCAGCAGCAGGTCGGCGATCTGCGGGTTCCGGGCCAGCACCGGTCCGTGCATGTAGGTGCCGAAGACCGTGTCGTTGTACGCGCCCTCCGTGCCGTCGCCCGTGCCGTTGCCGTTGCCGAACCGTACCCGGGCGAGGGGGCGGGCCGTGGGGCCCAGCTGGGTGATGCCCTGGTGGTTCTCGAAGCCGGTCAGCGGGGGCA
The DNA here is from genome assembly GCF_040686175.1 of Streptomyces sp. NPDC086077. Classification (NCBI taxonomy): domain Bacteria; kingdom Bacillati; phylum Actinomycetota; class Actinomycetes; order Kitasatosporales; family Streptomycetaceae; genus Streptomyces; species Streptomyces sp. NPDC086077. The sequence goes on from NZ_JBFBJT010000005.1 coordinate 87,278, forward strand.
GGCCCAGCCGCTGGTCGACGTCGCCCAGGACGTCACCGACGCACCGCTCGCCCTCGCCGCGCACCGAGACCACGTCGAGCAGGCCGAGGCCGGGCTCGCGCTGGCCCAGGTCGTTGATGAACTCGTGCCCGAGGATCTGGTAGCCGGCGCACACCGAGAACACGATCGCGCCGTTCCCGACGGCCCGGTGCAGGCCGCCGTCCCGGCGCAGCCGCTCGGCCGCGAGCCGCTGCGGCCGGTCCTCGCCGCCGCCGATCAGGTAGATGTCGCCGGACGTCGGGATGGGCTGGTCGCTGCGCACGTCGAGCCGTGCCACGTCCAGGCCGCGCTGCCGGGCCCGGCGCTCCACGACGAGGACGTTGCCCTGGTCGCCGTACGTGCTGAGCAGGTCCGGGTAGATCCAGACGACCCGCAGTTGGTTGTCGCTCACGAAAGTCCCCTGAAGTCTTGTCAGTTGCCGACGCGGCGGCGCAGGTCCTGGAACGCGGTGTAGTTGGCGATGACCTCGATCCGGCCCGGCGGGGCCTTCTGCACCGCCTCGTCGAGGTTCTCGCAGACCTGGAAGTGCTGGTTGGCCACCTCCAGCCGCACCGCGAGGTCGAGCTTGCGGTCGCCGACGACGAAGATCGGGTGGCCGGTCAGCCGCGTGTAGTCGACGTCCCACAGCCAGGAGGTGTCCGTGCCGTCGGCGGAGCGCGCGTTCACGGACAGGATCACCGGCGTCGGCGGCGGGTCGATCAGGGAGAACGTCTCCAGCCACCCGGCCGGGTTCTTGGCGAGCAGCAGCCGCAGATCGCGCTGCATGAACTGCACCACGTCGTACCGCCCGGCCACGGCCTGCACCTGGTACATCCGCTCCAGGGCGACCTGTGGCGGCACCCCGAACACGGCGGCGACTGCCGCCGAGGAGGTGGCGTTGGCCTTGTTGGCGCGGCCCGGCAGCTGGAGGTGGATCGGCCAGGCGGAACCGTGCGGGTCGAGCACGTGGTCGCCGGAGAGCGCCCAGCTCGGCGTGGGCCGGCGGAAGCCGCACTCGCCGCAGAACCAGTCGTCGCCGGGGCGCCGCATCACACCGCCGCAGGACGGGCAGGACCAGGCGTCGTCCTTCCACATCTGCCCGGCGGCGACCCAGATCACATTGGGGGAGGACGACGCCGCCCACACCACCAGCGGGTCGTCGGCGTTGGCGACGACCACGGCCTTGGTGCCGGCGAGCCCCTCACGCCAGTTCTCGGCGAGCATCCGTGTCTCGGCGGCACGGTCGAGCTGGTCGCGGGAGAGGTTCAGCAGCGCGATGCACTTCGGGTCGGTGTCCCGGGCCACACCGGCCAGGTACTTCTCGTCGACCTCGATGACACCGAACTTGGCGTCCGAGCCGCCTGCCAGCGCCGAGGTGATGCCGGCGGGCATGTTGGCGCCGAGCGCGTTGGACACCACGGGGCCCGCGGCGCGCAGCGCCTCGGCGATGAGCCGCGTGGTCGTGGTCTTGCCGTTGGTCGCCGACACCAGGGTCACGTCCAGGTTCTGGGCGAGCCGGGCCAGAAGGTCGGGGTCGAGTTTGAGGGCCACCCGGCCACCGATCACCGAACCGCTGCCGCGTCCCGCTGCGCGTGATGCCGCAGCGACCGCCTTGCCCGCGGTCACGGCCAGCTTGGCCCGCGGCGAGAGCGGGTCCGAGTTGCCTGCCATCAGTTCTCGATCCTCCTTGCGTACGCGCCGCGCCGTAGCATCCGGCAACGTGGTGATGCCTCAGCCTATCGAGATCCACTCACCTGCCCGAATCGCGGCACCGTCACGATCCCCGCGCGCGGGGAGCGCGCCAGCGAGGACCGTACCCTTGCCGGCATGCGACAAGGCTCCATCCCGGGCGCTCACGGGCGTGTCCGGCCCCTCACCCTGCTCGGCGACCCGGTCCTGCACACACCCTGCACGGAAGTCACCGATTTCGGCCCCGAACTCTCCCGACTCGTGGAGGACTTGTTCGCGACGATGTACGCCGCCCAGGGCGTCGGCCTGGCCGCGAACCAGGTCGGAGTGCCGCTGCGGGTCTTCGTCTTCGACTGCCCCGACGACGAGGACGTACGGCACCTGGGCCACGTGGTCAATCCGCGCCTGGTCGAGGCGGACGGCGTGGTGATGCGCGGCCCGGAGGGCTGTCTGTCCCTGCCGGGCCTGGAAGCGGGCACGGAGCGCCACGACCACGCGGTGGTGGAGGGGGTGACGACGACGGGTGACCCGATCACGATCCACGGCACCGGCTTCTTCGCCCGCTGCCTCCAGCACGAGTGCGACCACCTGGAGGGTACGGTCTACGCGGACCGGGTCCGGGGCCTGCGCCACAGACGCCTGATGCGGCAGGTGTCCCGAGCCTCATGGCGCCGGTGAGACGGCGTCCCTGCGGGGCGGACGGCACACGGCCTCAGAAGCCCGGTCCCCCCACCCGGTCCCCCGCGGCGGCGAGCCGCCCCCACAGCAGATCGGCGAGACACCGCACCAAATCGGCCCGGGAACAGGGCCGTTCCCCGAGCCACCAGTCCCCGGCGGCATGCATCATCCCGACGATCCCGTGCCCCCAGACCCGAGCGAGCCGCTGACTCTCCGGCCCGAGATCGAGCCGCTCCTCGATCACCTGGGCCAGCTCCTCACCCATCCGCCGCAGCAACGGCGCCGAGTGCTTGCCCACGTCGAAGCCGTGGTCTCCCGGTGAACCCTCCGCCGGATGCATCAGGAAGCGGTACACCTGAGGCCTGGCCTCGATCGCCGCGAGGTAGGTGTCGAGCGTGGCCTCCACCCGCTCGCGCCGCTGCGCCGGAGCGTCCAGCGCGGCCCGCAGCGAGTCGAGCAGCGCGTCGGTGTGCCGTTTGGCCAGCGCCGCGTACAGCCCGCCCTTGTCGCCGAAGTGGCGGTAGAGGATGGGCTTCGTGATGCCCGCCTCCGCCGCGATGGCGTTCATCGACGCCTGCGGACCGTCCCGCAGCACGACGCGGTCGGCGGCCTCCAGCAACTCGCGCCGTCGGCGGTCGGCGGACCTCTGCTGCTCGGTCCGCTGCGTGGTGTCCATGTGCTCTCCCCACCCGTGCTCAATCGGTGACGCCAGCGCAAACTAACACCTGACACGACCGGCGACTCGAACGGGCTGCCGAGGGATCGTTGTGAGTTGACTTTTCCTACCTTGCGGTAACAGACTGCGGTTACCGCAAGTAACATGCATTGTGCGCCGCTGGAGGGGACATGGCCGAGTTCACCATGGAGCTCAACGACGAACAGAAGGAGGTCCGGGACTGGCTGCACGGCTTCGCCGCCGATGTCATCCGCCCCGCGGCCGCCGAATGGGACGAGCGTGAGGAGACTCCCTGGCCGGTCATCCAGGAGGCCGCCAAGGTCGGCATCTACTCCCTCGACTTCTACGCGCAGCAGTACTTCGACGCCACCGGCCTCGGCATCCCGATGGTCATGGAGGAGCTGTTCTGGGGCGACGCGGGCATCGCCCTGTCGATCGTCGGCACCGGCCTCGCGGCGGTGGGCGTGCTCGCCAACGGCACCGAGGAGCAGATCGGCACCTGGATCCCCCAGATGTACGGCGACGCCAACGATGTCAAGGTCGCCGCCTTCTGCTCCTCCGAGCCCGACGCCGGCTCCGACGTGGCTTCCCTGCGCACCCGCGCGGTGTACGACGAGGCCAAGGACGAGTGGGTCCTCAACGGCACCAAGACGTGGGCGACCAACGGCGGCATCGCCAACGTCCATGTGGTCGTCGCGGTCGTGGACCCGGAGCTGGGCTCGAAGGGGCACGCCTCCTTCATCGTCCCGCCGAACACCCCGGGGCTGTCCCAGGGCCAGAAGTTCAAGAAGCACGGCATCCGCGCCTCGCACACCGCCGAGGTCGTCCTCGACGACGTCCGGGTGCCAGGCTCCTGCCTGCTCGGCGGCAAGGAGAAGCTGGACGAGCGGCTGGCGCGCGCCCGCGAGCGGGCGAGGACGGGTGGGATGGGGGTCCCCCCGCTCGAGCGAAGCCGGGAGTGGGGGAGGGTGAAGAACGCGGCGATGGCCACGTTCGAGGCGTCCCGTCCCGCCGTCGGCGCGATGGCGGTGGGCACGGCCCGGGCAGCCTACGAGGTGGCGCTGGACTACGCGACGACCCGTGAGCAGTTCGGGCGGCCGATCATCGACAACCAGGGCGTGGCGTTCCAGCTCGCGGACATGCGCACGTCCATCGACGCGGCGCGGCTGCTGGTGTGGCGGGCGTCCTGGATGGCGGTCAACGGCAAGCCGTTCACGGCCGCGGAGGGATCGATGTCCAAGCTGTTCGCCAGCGAGACCGCGAAGACGGTCACCGCCCAGGCGATCCAGATCCTGGGCGGCAACGGGTACACCCGCGAGTACCCCGTGGAGCGGATGCACCGGGACGCAGCGATCTACACGATCTTCGAGGGGACCAGCGAGATCCAGCGGCTGGTGATCGCCCGGACGCTCTCGGGGATGCCTCTCCGGTAGGACGCGCGGTGCTCACCGGTGCTTCAGGGGGGTGAGCTGTTCGATGTCGTACCTGGCCCGGAGTGCCTCGATCGCCGCGTGATCCGGCGGACCCCCGTCCCTGAGGATCTCCAGCAGCTCGTCGAAGTACCGCTCGTGATCCGGTGGCGGGGACGCCTGGAAGAACATCTTCGCCGGGGTCTCCGTCGGATTGGCGAACGCGTGCGGGCAGCCGGGCGGTACGACGATCACCGTGCCCCGTGTCGCGCGGACCACCTGGTTGCCCGAACGGGACTCCCACTTCTGCCAGTTGTCGGGGGTCCGGACGCGTGGCTCGAAGGCGAGCACGTCCAGCTCGCCCTCCAGCACGTAGAACAACTCCTCGCTGCGGGTGTGCACGTGGGCGCCGACGTCGAATCCCGGAGGGACGAGCACCTCGAAGGTGGACGCCATCCGTGAGTGCGCACCGGTCACCTTGAACGTGACGTGCTGGGCCGGGGTCTCGACGATCCGGCCTTGGCCGGGCGGTACCAGCAGTCCTTCGGTCGCGGTCACCGTGTGCTCACCTCACCAGGTCACGGGCAGGGCCAGCGGCCCTCGGATCAAGGCGCCCTTCCTGAAGGGCACTTCCTCGGGCGGCACGGCCAGCCGCAGGCCCGGCACCCGGTCGAGCAGGGCGTCGACCAGGAGCTCGGACTCCAGCTTCGCCAGCATGCCGCCCACGCAGTAGTGGGGCCCGAAGCCGAACGCCAGATGCGGGTTGGGCTCACGGGTGAAGTCGATCGTCCCGGGGTCGGGGAACACGTCCGGGTCCCGGTTCGCCGCGAGATACGACACGTAGACCGCGTCGCCCGCGCGGATCAGCCGGCCCTGGATCTCCACGTCCTCCATGGCGATCCGGGACAGGCCGACGGCGTTGCGGTGCGGGATCCAGCGCAGCAGCTCGTCGACGGCCTGGGCGCGGATTCCCGGCTCGGCGCGCAGTCGCTCGGCGAGGTCCGGCCGGGTGAGCAGGACGTAGAACATCTGCCCGCTGTTGCCGGTGACCGCCTCGCCGCCGATCTGGACCAGCACGGCGAGGCCGACGGCCTCCCCCAACGTGATCTCGCCCCGGCCCAGGGCGGCGCCGAGCAGGGACGTGACGTCCTCGCCCGTGCTGTTCTCCCTGAGTCCGATGAGATCGGCGAAGTAGTCGCCCATCTCGTCCCTGGCCCGTTCGCTGACGTTTGCGCCGTGCGTGGCGGACAGGATCAGCTGCGTCCAGTCGTGCATGCTCTGCCGGTCGGCGGCCGGGACGCCCATCAGCTCGCAGATCACCGCGATCGGGAACGGGCTCAGCACCGCCGCCGTGAGGTCGGCGGGCGGGCCGCCCCCGAGCAGCCCGTCCACCAACTCGTCGAGCATCCGCCGGGACTTCTCCCGCACCCGCTCCACGCCCCCCGCCGTGAACGCGGAGGCCACGGATCGGCGCAGCCGGGTGTGGTCCGGCGGGTCGAGGAGACCGACCGCGTCACGAGCCGGCACGAAGTGCGGGGCGAGCCGCGTGACCTGCCGGTCCATGACCGCCGCACGGCTGAACCGGGGGTCGTTGGTCACCCTGCGCACATCGTCGTGGCGGGTGACCAGCCAGGCCCAGTCCTCGCCGTTCGGCAGCCGGACCCGGGTGACCGGCCCCTCGTCCATCAGTTCGCGCAGCACCGGATCGAAGTCGACTCCGGCCAGATCCAGTGCCGGCCACTGCCGGACGGGGAGCGCGGTCCCGGTGAGGGTCTCCTGGCTCATGTCACGCCGACTCGTCGATCTGCCAGCGCCCCACGGACATCTCCGCGGTGATGCCGGGCCCGAACCCGGCGAGCAGGCCGCGTGCCCGGTGCTCCGCGCCGCCCTCGTCGAACAGCCTGCGCAGCGCGTCCAGGACGACGGCGCTGGCGATGTTGCCGTACTCGGTGAGGGTGGCCCGGCTGAACCGGAAGGCGTGCGGCTCGACCTGCAGGAACTTGCTGAGGTCGTCGAGGATGCGGGGTCCTCCGGCGTGGATGATGTAGAAGTCCAGGTCGGAGGCGTCCCAGCCGTGGGCGCCCGCCAGCTCGTGCAGGGCCGGAGCCAGCGGCTCCATGGTGCCGGGCACCCGCTTGTCCAGCAGGAAGTGGAACCCGGTGGCCCGGACGTCGTACGAGATCCAGTCCTCGGTCTTGGGGATCAGGTACGAGCCGTTGCGCTCCAGCTGCACGCCGGTGCCGCCACGGCCGCGGACCACGGCGGCGGCGACGCCGTCGCCGAACAGGCCGTTGGACAGCAGCGATCCGATGCCGATGTCGGTGGGCTGGTAGCACAGCGAGCAGAACTCGCAGGCCACGATCAGCACGTTGCACTCCGGGTAGGCCACACAGAAGTCGTGGGCCCGGTTGATGGCCGCGCCGCCCGCCGCACAGCCCAGCTGGGCTATGGGTATCTGGCGGGTGGTGCTGGAGAAGTCCATCTCGTTGATCAGCCACGCCGTGAGCGAGGGCATCATGAAGCCCGTGCACGAGACGTAGATGATCACGTCGATGTCGCTGGTGAGGAGCTCCGCGTCGTCGAGCGCCCGTTGCACGACCGCCGGTACGCGGGCCTTGGCCTCGGACTCGTAGATCTTGTTGCGCGCCTCGAAGCCGGGATGCTTGAGGGTTTCCTCGATCGGCTGCACGATGTGCCTGGTGCGCACACCGGTGTTCTCGATCAGCCTGAGGGCCAGCGGGAGTTGGGGGTGGTCCGCGTGGCGGGAGCGTGCCAGCTCCAGCGTCTCTTCCATCGTGATCACGTGTTCTGGAACGGACACCGAGGGTCTGCACAAAGTCGCCATGAACCGTGCCTGCTTTCGCCGTCCGGAAGGCTCTTGAGCCCCGGTCAGAAGGTGGTTCACCTCCGAGAAGGTGTAAACCCACGATCACCCGGGAGCGCCACGATCTCTCGCGGGATTACTCCGTCCAGGCGACGACGGCTTTCGGTACCCTTGCTACGAACCGGCTCCACTGCTGTGCGCGATGCAGGCCACGTCGATACGGTCGGCCAGCTTGGCCAGCTCGATGGTCAGCGCAGCCACGGTGTCCTCGTCGAGCCCCTCCTGCCCGGCCTCGACGAGCCGCAGCCACCGGCCGCCGACCGTGCGGAGCAGCTTGCTCACGTCGGACGCGGCCACCTGCAAGGTACCGCGGTCGTCGACGATCAGAGGCAGGGTCACTTCGCGGTTCACAAAGGGGATCGTAGCCCTGGAACCCTCACGCTCCGTGCCATACGGTCGTGATGTTGCAGAACTCGCGGATTCCGTGCCCGGACAGCTCACGCCCGTACCCGGAGCGCTTCACACCCCCGAACGGGAACGCCGGGTGGGAGGCGGTCATCCCGTTGACGAACACACCGCCCGCCTCCAGGTCCCGAACGAACCGGTCGACATCCGCCTCCTCGCGCGTCCAGACGTTGGAACTCAGTCCGAAGGGCGAGTCGTTGGCGATGAGCACCGCCTCGTCCAGGTCGCCCGCCCGGTACAGCGTGGCGACCGGCCCGAACGCCTCCTCGCGGTGGATGCGCATCTCGCGGGTGATGCCGGCGAGGACCGTCGGCGGGTAGTACCAGCCGTCCCCCTCGGGCCGCTCACCGCCGCACAGCACCGTCGCACCGCTGCGCCGGGCGTCGTCCACCAGTTCCTCCACGTCGGCCCGGCCCTGCTCGCTGGCCAGCGGCCCGACCTCCGTGCCCTCGGCCATCGGGTCACCGACCGTCAGCGCCTTCATGGCCTCGGTGAAGCGCTCGGCGAAGGCGTCGTAGACGTCCGTGTGCACGATGAACCGCTTCGCGGCGATGCACGACTGCCCGTTGTTCTGCACCCGGGCGGTCACCGCGACCTGCGCCGCCCTGTCGATGTCCGCCGACGGCATCACGACGAACGGGTCGCTGCCGCCCAGCTCCAGCACCGTCTTCTTGACCATCTCCCCGGCCGTGGCGGCCACCGCGCGCCCGGCGGGCTCGCTGCCGGTCAGGGTCGCCGCCTTGACCCGCTCGTCGCGCAGGACCTCGTCGACGGCGCCGGAGCCGATGAGCAGGGTCTGGAAGCAGCCCTCCGTGAAGCCCGCCCGGTGGAACAGGTCCTCCAGGTAAAGGGCGGTCTGGGGCACGTTGGAGGCGTGCTTGAGCAGGCCGACGTTGCCCGCCATCAGCGCGGGCGCCGCGAAGCGGATCACCTGCCACAGGGGGAAGTTCCACGGCATCACCGCGAGCACCGGTCCGAGCGGCCGGTAGCGGACGTGGACCCGGGAGGCGCCGGAGTCCCTGACGTCGGACTCGGCGGGCTCCTCGTCGGCGAGCAGGCGCTCGGCGTTCGCGGCGTACCAGCGCATCGCCTTGGCGCACTTCGCGGCTTCCGCGCGGGCCTGCTTGACCGGCTTGCCCATCTCGGTGGTCAGGACGCGGGCGATGTCCTGCTCGTCCTCGTCCAAGAGGTCCGCGGCCCGGTTCAGCAGCCGTGCCCGGTCGGCGAAGCCGCTCTCCCGGTAGGTGCGGAACGTGGCCTCGGCGAGCTGGATCCGGCGCTCGATCTCCTCCGCGCCCATGGCCTCGTACGTCTTGATCGTCTCGCCGTTCGCCGGGTTCACCGTCGCGATGGGCATGGCTGACCTCCTGAGGAGCTGCTGTGCTTCGACCTTCCCGCGCGGCGGTGGGCGCCGCAACGCGTACGGGTCATCCTCGGGACGAGTGCTCCGCCAGTCGGTCGAGAAACGCGGACTGTGCCTTGACGATCACCTCGCGGGCCCGGTCCAGCCCGAACCACGCGACGCGGTCCAGCTCCGGGAACTCCTGGGTGCGCCCCGACCTCGGCGGCCACTCCATGGTGAAGGTGCCCGGAGTGACGGAGCCGGGATCGAGGTCGGCCTCCACCGCCCACGCCGTGACGATCTTGCCGCTGCTCTGCCGGACCTCCCCGAGCGGCACCGCCTCGCCGTCCGGCGGCGGCAGCCCGAGCTCCTCCTGGAACTCCCTGACGGCCGCGTCCCAGGCGGACTCCTCGGGGTCGTACTCGCCCTTCGGCACGGTCCACGCGCCCGCGTCCCGCCGGGCCCAGAGCGGTCCGCCCATGTGCCCCAGCAACACCTCCGGGCCGCCGTCGGTGTGCCGGAACAGCAGCAGGCCCGCGCTGCGCCGGGACCTCACGGGCGGACCTCCGGGTGCGCGGCCAGCAGGGTCTCGACGGTGTCGGCGTCCTGCGGGCGCTTGTCCTCGCGGTAGCGCAGCACGCGGGCGAAGCGGAGGGTGACGCCGGCCGGGTAGCGGGTGGACCTCTGCAGGCCGTCGTAGGCGATCTCGACGACGAGCTCGGGGCGCACGGTCACGAGGGAGCCCTCGGACGCGACGGCCAGTTCCTGGAGCCGCTCGGTCTGCCAGGCCAGCATGGCATCCGTCATGCCCTTGAACGTCTTGCCCAGCATGGCGAAGCCGCCGTCGGCCGTGCGGGCGCCGAGGTGCAGGTTCGAGAGCTTGCCGGTGCGGCGGCCGTGGCCCCACTCGGCGGCCAGGACCACCAGGTCGAGGGTGTGCACGGGCTTGAGCTTCAGCCAGGAGGCCCCGCGCCGCCCCGCGCTGTAGGGCGCGTCCAGCGCCTTGATCACGACGCCCTCGTGACCGCGGCGCAGGGTCTCCGCGAGGAACGCCTCCGCGGCGGGCACGTCGTCGGGCCCGGAGACCACGGCCCGCCGCACCCGCATCGGCTCGGGCACCAGCCGGGCGAGCTCCGCGTGCCGCTCGGCGAGCGGCAGGTCGAGCAGGTCGCGGCCGTCGACGGACAGTGCGTCGAAGAAGACGGGGGAGACCGGGACCGCCTGCGCGGCCGTGGTCACGTCCACCCGGGAGCCGACCCGGCCGGCCGTCTCCTGGAAGGAACGCGGCCGGCCGGTCTCGTCGAAGGCGATCACCTCGCCGTCCAGGACGAACCGCTCCCCGCGCAGCTCCCGCGCGGCCGAGGTCAGCTCGGGCAGCCGGTCGGTGATGTCGTCCAGGGTGCGGGTGTAGAGGCGTACGTCGTCGCCGTCGCGGTGGACCTGGACGCGGATGCCGTCCAGCTTCTCCTCGACCGCGCAGGCGCCGAGCTTGCCGATCGCCTCGGTCACCGAGGACGTGGTGTGCGCCAGCATCGGCAGCACCGGGCGGCCCACGGTCAGGCGGAAGCGGTCCAGGGCCTCGGGCCCTTCGGCGAGCAGCGCCTGGGCGACGTCCTGCAGCGACCCGGCCAGCATCACCGCCCGCCGCACGTCCGTGGCGGGCGCCCCGGTCGCCCGCGCCAGCCCCTCGACGGCGACCGCCTCCAGCGCGCCCTGCCGGACCTCACCCGTGAGCAGGCCGATCAGGAAACGCTGCTCGTCCGCGGTTGCGGCGCCCATCAGCTCGTCGACCAGGCGGGCCCGCTCGGTCTGCGAGCCGGTGCCGGCGACCTCGCCGATCGCGGTGAGGCGGGCGTCCACCTCGCGCACGGCCAGGCTCGGCGCGGCGGCCGGCGTGGCCCGGCGGCCGAGCACCTTCCAGCCGATGCCGAGCCGGCCCTGCGGCAGCCGGCCGGCGAGGTACGGGATGACGACCGGCACGTCGTCCGGCTCCGCGTCCCGGAACAACTCGGCGAGCAGGGCGATCTTGCGGGACCTCGCCGAGGTGGCGGCGACCTCCCGGGACACGTCGGCGAGCCGGGTCAGCAGCATGCAGTCATGGTGCACCGGGGACGCGGGGCCTACACCTGGACGGCCGCGTCGAGGTCGGACATCAGCAGTTCGCCGTTGATCGTGGCGCCCGCGCGGTAGCCGCCGCTCGCCGCGTTCACGACCTGCTCGGCGAAGCCGACGGCGTTGCCCGCGGCCCACACGCCCGGCACGGTCGTCAGACCCGTCGCGTCCACCACGGCGTACGCGCCGAACGGCGTCTCGTTCAGCTCGGCGCCGAGTCGCTCCAGCAGAGCGGTCCGGGCGACGGCGCGGGGCGCGGTGAACACCACCTCCCGGTCATGGGCCGTGCCGTCCGCCAGCCGCACCCCGGTGAGCCGGTCGTTCTCGACGACCAGGCCCTCGACCTCGCCGGGCACCACCTTGACCCCGGCCGCGGCGAGCCGGCGCAGGTCGTCGTCGGACAGGTCGTCCTCGGCGACCCGGTGCAGGAAGAACGTCACGTCCTTCGACCACTGGGTGACGATCAGTGCCTGGTGCACGCTCTGCGGGCCGGTGGCGAGGACGCCGAACGCCTGGTCGCGGACCTCCCAGCCGTGGCAGTACGGGCAGTGCAGCACGTCCCGGCCGAACCGCTCGGCGACGCCGGGCACGTCCGGCAGTTCGTCCCTGAGGCCGGTGGTGACGACCAGGCGCCGGGCGCGCACGGTCCGGCCGCCCGCCAGCTCGACGGCGAAGTCCTCGCCCCGGGTGACGTCCACCGCCCGGTCCCGGACCAGCTCCACGCCGTACCGCGCGATCTCCTCCCGGCCGGTCGCGAGGAACTCGGCGGGCGACATACCGTCCCGCGACAGATATCCCTGCATGTGCGCGGCGGGCGCGTTGCGCGGCTCGCCCGCGTCGACGACGAGGGTGCGGCGCCTGGCCCGGCCCAGCACGAGCGCGGCGGACAGGCCCGCCGCGCCACCGCCGATGACGACCACTTCGTAGGACTCGGTTGTTCCGGTCATGGTGACCACCTCCACGGAGACAGTCGCCCGACCGCTGCGGGATTGACAAATGTGTTTGCCGAATCTGCAATAGCGGCATGACGACCGACGACGTGCTGGCAGGGGTGGGGCCGCGGCTGCGGCGGATCCGCAAGGAGCGGGAGGTGACGCTGTCCAATCTGTCGGAGGCGACCGGCATCTCGGTGAGCACGCTCTCCCGGCTGGAGTCGGGTCTGCGCAAGCCCAGCCTGGAGCTGCTGCTGCCGATCGCGCAGGCCCATCAGGTGCCGCTGGACGAGCTGGTCGGCGCGCCCGCCGTGGGTGATCCGCGCGTGCGGTCCAAGCCGATCGAGAGGTACGGCCGTGTCCACTGGCCGCTCACCCGCCAGCCCGGCGGGCTCCAGGCGTTCAAGGTGCTGGAGCCGCAGCGCGCCCTCGAACCGGAGCCGCGGACCCACGAGGGATACGAGTGGCTGTACGTGCTGTCCGGGCGGCTGCGGCTGGTGCTGGGCGAGCACGACGTGGTGCTCGCGGCGGGGGAGGCCGCGGAGTTCGACACCCGCGTGCCGCACTGGTTCGGGTCGACGGGGGAGGGGCCGGTGGAGTTCCTGAGCCTGTTCGGGCCGCAGGGGGAGCGGATGCACGTGCGGGCGCGGCCGAAGCAGGCGTGACGCGACGGGCGGTCTTCCTCTTGCTGCCGGGCAGGCGTGACCTACCCGACTGTTCCCAGCGCGGCAAGCGACCGCTTAGTATGCGGAGGACCGGTCAGACGACGCAGTCCCCCGTGGAGGCCCCGCATGCAGGCATGGCAGGTGCACGAGAACGGCGAGCCGAGCGAGGTGATGCGCCTCGGCGACGTGGCGCCGCCCACGCCCGGCGACGGCCAGGTCCTGCTGAAGGTGCGGGCCGCGAACATCAACTTCCCGGACGCCCTGCTCTGCCGGGGCCATTACCAGGTCCGGCCCCCGCTGCCCTTCACGCCCGGCGTGGAGATCTGCGGCGAGACCGAGGACGGCCGCCGCGTGATCGCCAACCCGGCGCTGCCCCACGGCGGTTTCGCCGAGTACGCCGTCGCCGACGCGGCCGCCCTGCTGCCCGCGCCCGACGCCCTGGACGACGCCGAGGCAGCCGCTCTGCACATCGGCTACCAGACCGGCTGGTTCGGCCTGCACCGTCGGGCCCGGCTGGAGGCGGGCGAGACGCTGCTCGTCCACGCCGCCGCCGGCGGGGTCGGCAGCGCCGCCGTCCAGCTCGGCAAGGCGGCCGGCGCCACGGTCATCGGCGTCGTGGGCGGCGCCGGGAAGGCCGCCGTCGCCCGTGAGCTGGGCTGCGACGTCGTGATCGACCGGCGTGCCGACGACGTCGTCGCGGCGGTCAAGGAGGCCACCGGCGGCAGGGGCGCGGACGTGATCTACGACCCCGTGGGCGGCGACGCGTACACCCAGTCCGCCAAGACGGTCGCCTTCGAGGGCCGGATCGTGGTCGTCGGCTTCGCGAGCGGCGCGATCCCGAGCCCCGCGCTCAACCACGCCCTGGTGAAGAACTACGCGATCCTCGGCCTGCACTGGGGCCTGTACAACACCAAGAACCCGAAGCTGGTCCAGCACTGCCACGAGCAGCTCACCGAACTGGCGGCCCGGGGCGCGATCAAGCCGCTGGTGAGCGAGCGGGTGCCGCTGAGCGGGGCCGCGGCCGCCGTGCAGCGGGTCGCCGACGGAGTGACCACCGGCCGCGTCGCCGTCGTCCCGGAGAACGGAGCCTCCGCATGACCGACGCCGCCGAACTGCGCCGACGGACCCTGGAGTTGCTGGCTGCGCATCCGCCCGCGTCCACGGACCGTGACGACTTCCTCAAAGCCCGCTTCGACGCCGGGCTGGCCTGGGTGCACTACCCCGAGGGGCTCGGCGGGCTGGGCGCCCCGCGCTCCCTCCAGGCGGTGGTCGACGCCGAGTTGGCGGCCGCGGGCGCACCGGACAACGACCCCCGGCGGATCGGCATCGGCCTGGGCATGGCCGCGCCGACGATCCTGCGCTACGGCACCGGGGAGCAGAAGCAGCGGTATCTGCGGCCCCTGTGGGTGGGGGAGGAGGTCTGGTGCCAGCTGTTCAGCGAGCCCGGTGCCGGCTCCGACCTCGCGGCGCTCGGCACCCGGGCCGTGCGAGAGGGCGACGAGTGGGTGGTCAACGGGCAGAAGGTGTGGACGTCCAGCGCGCACGTCGCCCGCTGGGCCATCCTCATCGCCCGCACCGACCCGGACGTCCCCAAGCACCAGGGCATCACCTACTTCGTCTGCGACATGACCGACCCCGGCGTCGAGGTGCGGCCGCTGCGCCAGATCACCGGCGAGGCCGAGTTCAACGAGGTGTTCCTCACGGACGTCCGGATCCCGGACGCGCGTCGCCTCGGTGAGGTCGGCGACGGCTGGCGCGTCGCGCAGACCACCCTCATGAACGAACGCGTCTCCATCGGAGGCATCCGACTGCCCCGCGAGGGCGGGATGATCGGCCCCGTGTCCGCAACCTGGCGCGAGCGCCCGGAACTGCGCACCCACGACCTCCACCAGCGGCTGCTCACCCTGTGGGTGGAGGCCGAGGTCGCCCGGCTCACCGGCGAACGGCTGCGCCAGCAGCTCGTCGCGGGCCAGCCCGGCCCCGAGGGCTCCGGCATGAAGCTCGCCTTCGCCCGCCTCAACCAGGAGATCAGCGGCCTGGAGGTCGAACTCCTCGGGGAGGAAGGGCTCCTGTACGACGACTGGACCATGCGCCGCCCCGAGCTGGTGGACTTCACCGGCCGCGACGCCGGCTACCGCTATTTGCGCTCCAAGGGCAACAGCATCGAGGGCGGGACCAGCGAGGTCCTGCTGAACATCGTCGCCGAACGCGTCCTCGGACTGCCTTCCGAGCCGCGCACCGACAAGGACGTCGCCTGGAAGGACCTGGCCCGATGACCGATCTTCTCTACTCGGAGGAGGAAGAGGCCCTGCGATCGGCGGTGCGGGACCTGCTCGCCGACCGTTGCGACCCGGCCGGGGTGATCGCGCGCACCGAGTCGGACGCCCCGCACGACGTCTCGCTGTGGAAGACGCTCACCGACGGCATGGGCCTCGCGGGTCTGCTGGTCCCGCAAGAGCTGGACGGCCAGGGCGCCACCCACCGGGAAGCCGCCGTCGTCCTGGAGGAACTCGGGCGAGCGGTCGCGCCCGTGCCGTACCTGACGAGTGCCGTCGTCGCGACGGAGGCGCTGCTGGAGTGCGGGGCCGACGACCTGCTGGCGCAGCTGGCGTCCGCGACGCTGGTCGGTGCGCTCGCCGTCGCCCTGCACACCGCTCCCGGCGCCGCCTTCAAGACCGTACGGCTCGAAAACGGAGCGCTGCACGGGGAGTTGACGGGCATCGCCGACGCGACGGGGGCCGGCCTGCTGCTGGTGCCCGCGGACGACGGCGGTCTGTACGCGGTCGACGCCTCGGCCGCGACCGTCACTGCGCAGGTCTCCCTCGACCTCACCCGGCCCCTGGCGACCGTCACGTTGAGCGGCGCTGCGGGCCGTCGCCTCGGCGCGGCCGAACCGGCCGTCCGCCGCGCCCTGCGGGCCGGCGCCGGACTGCTCGCCTCCGAGCAACTCGGGCTCGCCGACTGGGCGCTGACCGAGACGGTCCGCTACCTGAAGGACCGCAAGCAGTTCAACCGGCCCGTCGGCGGATTCCAGGCGCTCAAGCACCGGCTCGCCCAGCGGTGGCTGGAGGTCGTCCACCTGCGGGCCGCGGCACGCGGCGCGGCGGACGCGCTGGCGACCGGCGAGGACGCCGACGTGCCCGTGGCGGTCGCCCAGGCGTACGCCGCGCCCGTGGCCGTGCGGGCCGCCGAGGAGGCGCTGCAACTGCACGGAGGCCTCGGGATGACCTGGGAGCACCCGGCACACCTGTATCTGAAGCGAGCCAAGGCGGACTCCCTCGCGTACGGCTCCGCGGGCGCCCACCGTACGGCGCTTGCCGAGCTGGTGGACCTTCAGGCCCCCTGACGTACACCTGGAGACGCGCCGCCGAAGCACGCGGGAACCCCGAGGAAAGCCCGTCCCACCTGGGGCGGGCTTTTCGGTGCCTGTACGCCGGTGAAGTGAACTCATGACGGCGGTCCGGCCAACTCACTCGCCGGCATCTGCCAGTTGAGCGGCGGCGAACCCCATACTCGCTGAGGTTCCGTTCCCCGCCCACACCAGGGAGGCAGAGCATGGCCCTCACCACCCGTCGCAGAGCCCTCACCACCTTCGGCGCCGCCCTCGCGGGCGCGGTGGCCCTGCCCGGCGCGAGCGCGCTGGCGGACGACCGCACGCCCCGCCCGCGCCCGCCGCGCCCGCTGTGGCGTGCCCACGCGCACAACGACTACGAGCACCCCCGGCCCCTGCTCGACGCCCTCGACCACCGCTTCGGCAGTGTCGAGGCCGACATCTACCTGGTCGGCGACCAGCTCCTCGTCGCCCACGACCCCGAGGACCTCGATCCGGCCCGCACCCTGGAGTCCCTCTACCTCGACACCCTCGCCGCCCGCGTCAAGGCCAACCGCGGCTCGGTCCACCGCGGTCACCGCGGCTCGCTCCAGCTGCTGATCGACATCAAGACCGAGGGCGCCTCGACCTACCGCGAACTCGACCGTCATCTGCGTCGCTACCGGCACCTGTTCACGACGTACGCCCACGGCAAGGTGCTCCCGGGACCGGTCACCGCCGTCATCTCCGGCGACCGGGCGGCGCGTGGGCCGATGGAGGCGCAGAAGGTGCGACGCGCCTTCTACGACGGCCGGCTCGCGGACCTCGGCAGCCCGGCGCCCGCCTCCTTCGTCCCGCTGATCAGCGACAACTGGACCCTGAACTTCAGCTGGCGGGGCGCGGGCGAGTTCCCGGCGGCCGAGCGGCAGAAGCTGCACGGCATCATGCGGGCGGCGCACTCGCGCGGGCAGAAGGTGCGGTTCTGGGCCACTCCGGACGTCGCGGGGCCGGAACGGGACGCGCTGTGGGCAGAGTTGCTCGCCGCGGACGTCGATTTCCTCAACACCGACGACCTGCTCGGGCTGGAGGCGTTCCTGGACGCCCACGAGCGGGCGTAGCCCTCACCCGCCCGCCGGTCGCGGACACCACACTTTCGGGGGACAGGTCAGCCGCCCGGAGGAACCCTCCGCTACGCCACACTTGCGGCCGAACGCCGCGAAGCGGACGTGGCGGAGGAGGTTGACGATGGCCATTTCCATCTCTGTGGTGCTGCTGCTCTTCATCCTGGCGGTGATCTTCGTGCGCAACGGAGGGCTCAAGCTCACGCACGCGATCGTCTGCCTGCTGCTCGGCTTCTACCTCGCCGGTTCGAGCATCGCCCCGACCATCCACAGCGGCCTCACGGCCACGGCCGACATCGTGAGCGGCCTCAGACCGTGAGGTCCCTGTGTCCCTGATCGTCGGCTGAAGGCATGCACCGAGCCCGGCCGCCGCATCGTATTTCCGCCACCTCGGCGATCGTCAGGCCGTCGCGTACTCGGGGGCGTGTGCACCGCCGGCTGCGGCACCCGCCGCACCGGACGACCGCCCACCGCGACCTTCCCCCGCATGATCACCGGTCCTGCGTCTGCCGGTGCCGCCTCGGCCGTTGCCGCACTGGTGAGTGTCCCGAGTGCGGCGAGCCCGAACGTCTGCCGCGTACGAACCGCTTCGCGCAGGCTCGTGTGGCACGGGTGCTGCGGGCGGCCGAGTATGAAGGACCCGGCGGGGGCACTCGGGCCGCCGTCACCGAAAGGCGGCGGACACCGCGGGGGCTGCACGAGGGGGCATGTGCCTCAGCGGCGGAAGGGAGGTCGGGCTGATGACGACGACGGCCATTTCTGCGGTGCCCGCGACGCGGCCCCCCTGGCGGCGAGCCCTGCTGACCGGCGGAGCAGGGTTCCTGGGTTCGCATCTATGCGAACGCCTGATCGAAGCCGGTGTCGGCGTCGACTGCGCGGACAACCTGTCGTCCGGCGCGGCGGACAACATCCGGCACCTCGCCGGCCAGCCGGGCTTCCGGTTCCTGGAACTCGACGTGACGGACCTCGGTGTGCCGGACGCGCTGGCCGGGCCCTACGACCTGGTCCTGCACTGCGCGGGACCCGCCTCCCCGGCCGACTGCCGGGACCGCCCGCTGGAGGCGCTGGACGCCGCCGGCCTCGGCACCCGCAACGCGCTGGCCGTCGCGGCCCGGGCCGGGGCGCGGTTCCTGCTCGCCTCGACGGGGCGGGTACGCGGGGACCCTCTGGGGCCTGCCACGCCGGAGGAGGCGCCTGACGACGCCGAATCCGACGGACCCGGCGGGGTGTACGACGTGACCACCCGCTTCTCCGAGGCCCTGACGGCCGCGTACGCCGTCGCGCACGGCACGGACGCGGGAATCGTGCGCCTCTTCGACACCTACGGCCCGCGGATGCGCGCGGACGGCCCTGGATCGATCCCGGTCATCGTCGCGCAGTCCCTGGCGGGCGGGCCGGTCACCGTGAAGGACGACGGGACGGGCGCCCGCTCCCTGTGCTATGTCGACGACGTGGTCGAGGGTGTGCTGCGCGTCGCCGCGAGCCGGTCCCTGCGCCCCGTCGACATCGGTGGCGGGGACGAGACGACCGTCCAGGAGATCGCCCGCCGGGTGATCGACCTGACCGGTTGCCGCGGGGGCCTGGAGTTCGGCACCGCTCACTCCCCCGATCCCGCCCGGCGGCGCCCCGATCCGTCGTTCGCCTGCGAACTGTTCGGCTGGACGCCCGCGGTGTCCTGGAAGGAAGGTTTCCAGCGGACGATCGACCACTTCGCGGGCCCGCGCTCACATGGCGGCGAGTACGCGGTGACAGACGGTCCCTTGACGGGCCCCGAGGAAGGGCCGGGCGTGCGCGTTGCCGGTGACCCGGGCAGGCCGGCGGGGGAGCGGCTCACGTGAAGGCCCTCGTCGTGCGACTCGACGGCTTCGGAGGAGTGCTGCTGGCCGGACCGGCGGTGCGCGCGGTGGCCGCCAGGGCCGGCCGGGTGGCCGTGCTGTGCGAACCCGGTGGCGTGCCCGCGGCGCGGCTGTTGCCGCACGTCGACGAGGTACTCGAAGTGCCCGGGGCGCCGCTCGACGACGATGCCGCCCTCGTCCGGCGGCTACGGGACGAGGCCTACGACGTGGCCCTCGTCCTCGCACCCTACGGGGAGACCCCGTCGTCCGCCGTGGACCTGCTGAGCCGGGCGCAGGTGCCCCGTACCGGCGCCGACCGGACCGTCCCGTCCCGGCCACCGGGCCGGCACGACGTCGAGGCGGCACTCGACGCGGCCGCGGCCATGGGCTTCGCCCCCCGAGCGGGAGACGACGGACGGCTGCGCGTGGTGCCCGCGCCGGACACCGTCGGCCTCACCGGCAACGGCCCCTACGTAGTCGTCCACCCCGGCGCCGGATCCCCGCCCGTCGGCTGCGCGGAGGTCGTCACGCTGCTCGCCGACGCGGGGCACCGCGTCGTCGTCACCGGAGGCCCCGAGGAGACCTCCGTGACCCGGTACGTCAGCGGCGGTACGGCGGTCGACCTGGGCGGCCGAACCGACGCGCGGCAACTGTCCGGCGTACTGCGGGCCGCCGATGTCGTCGTGGCCGGATCCTCCGGCGCGGTCCACCTCGCCGCGGCCAACGGCACGCCGGTCGTCTCGCTCGTCCCTCCGGTGCCGCCGCCCGAGCGGCGCGGCCCCTACGGCGTGCCGGCCGTCCTGGCGGGCGGGGACGACGCCACGGCACAGGAGGTGGTGAGTGCCGTGCGGAAGCTGGCCGACGCGTGACTGCGCGCGTGGGAGATCGCGGGGGGTCTCGCCGTGCGTCCGGCGGTACGCGTGGGCGGGGGAGGCCAGGCCCGTTGCCCGCCGTTCCCGACACCTCACCTGGAGGACCCCGTGGCCGAAGTCGTCGTCCCATGGCCCGCCGTGGACGATCGGCGCCCCTGCCGGGTCACCGTCGCGATGATCACGCGCAACCGGCGGCGGAGTGTCCTGCGCACCCTTGACCAGCTGGCCGCGCTGCCCGAACACCCGGAGATCGTCGTCGTCGACAACGGCTCCGTCGACGGGACGGTGGAGGCCGTACGGCAGCACCCGGTGCCCGCGCACCTCCTGGCCGCCGGGCAGAACACCGGCGCCTTGGGCCGCAACCTCGCGGTACGGCACGCCACGACGCCCTACGTGGCCTTCAGCGACGACGACTCGTGGTGGGCGCCGGGCGCCCTGGACGCAGCCGCCGACCTCCTCGACGCCTACCCGCGCCTGGGCCTCGTGGCCGCGCGGATCCTGGTCGGCCCCGACGCCCTCGAGGATCCGCTGAACTCCGTGCTCGCCGCCTCACCGCTGCCGCCCGCCGCCGACCTGCCCGGACGACCGGTCCTGGGGTTCCTCGCCTGCGCGGCGGTGGTCCGGCGCGAGGCGTTCCTGGAGGCCGGCGGTTACCACCCGGTGCTGTTCTTCGGCGGCGAGGAGACCCTGCTCGCCTACGATCTGGCGGCGCGCGGCTGGGGCGTGAGCCATGTGCCCACGGTGACGGCCCTGCACCACCCCGACCCCGGCGAGCGCCCCGGCCGCTCGGCCGCACAACTGCGCAACGCCCTGCTCACCGCATGGCTGCGCCGCCCCGTGCAGGTCGCGCTACGGCACACCGCTCACCTCTGCGCCGCAGCGGCTCGTGGCGAACGGGAGGCCGGAACAGCCCTGCGCGGCGCCCTCGCGCGGCTCCCCGCGGCGCTGAGGCATCGGGAGAGGCTCCCCGAACGCATCGAACAAGCGGCCCGGCTGCTGGACCGGGCGACCCCGTGAGCGGTGCCCGAGCGGAAGGTTCGCGGTTGGCGCTGAGCCATGTGCGAAACTGACAACCCGTCACGTGATGTCACCGTCCGCGGCGGATCGCGCACGAGAGGCGCCGCGGTCACACGAAGCGGCGGCCGGGCGCAAGGCCGACCGCCGCCAGGGCCGTGTGGGTGTCACTCGTTCCGGAAGACTGCCTTGCTCACCTCGGCCGGGTTCTCGTACTGCTCCTTGCCGAGGTGCTCGATCCGATCCGTGACCTCCTTGGGCGCGTGGTTGTGCCGGGCGACCTCGACCAGTTGTTCGCGGTCGGCCGGGTACTCCGCGCCGGACAGGGCCTTCTGCAGATCCGGGGGGCTGATACCAGCCATGACTCCTCCACTGTGGTGAGGTTTCAGCTCCCGCGTTCCCGTGACGTGCGTCGCATAACGCAATGGGCGCAGGAACCTGTGAGCAAGTGCACATGCGTCGGCAAATCCCGGAGCGCGACGGTCGGTTGCCCTTCGTGGATCTTCGCGCTGTCTGTGCGCCGGTCCCGGCTCACACGTTCCGTCTGCCACGATGGGCGACGCCCAGATCCAGGTGGAGCGGCCGCGCAGCGCAGCCGGTGTTCCGAGCTCAGCCGGATTGAACGACCGCTCCCGCGCCGACCGCGCCCCTGTCTCCGAGTGTTCCTGTGCCTTCCTCTCCTGCCTCCTCCATGCCTTCCGCCGCCGGCTCCAGCTCGCCGTGGCGGTCCCTGAAGTACCGCAGCATGCGATGGTGGTCGCTCGCGAACTTCGTGTCGAACGCCGGAACGTGGATGCAGCTCACCGTGCAGAACCTGCTGGTGCTGCAGATCACGGGGTCGGCCGCGGCCGCCGGGCTGTCCGTCTCCGTGCAGGCCGCGCCGGCGCTCCTGGTGAGCCTGGCGGGCGGCGCCGCCGTCGACCGCTGGCCCCGGAAACTCACCGCCCTCGTCAGCCAGGCGCTGCTCGGCGTCGTCGCCCTCGTGACGGCCCTGCTGGTGGCGACCGACCGGCTCGACCTGACCGTCCTGCTGGTGCTGGCCGCCGTCACCGGAACCATCGCCACGGTCGACGGACCCGCCTGCGCCTTGCTGGGCAACGACCTCGTCCCCGCCGAGGACGTGCCCTCCGCGATCGGGGTCGGTTCGCTGGTGCACAGTGCGGGCCGACTTGCCGGCACCGCGCTCGCCGGCATCGCGGTCGGCTTCCTCGGCACGGCCGCCGCCTACGCCGCCAACGGGCTGTCGTTCCTCTTCGTCGCCTCGGTCATCCCGTTCCTGCGCCCCGCCGCCGCAGCGGTCAAGTACGTCGTCCCCGCCCCGCAGGGCACCGAGGCGGCGGCACGACGGCGGGCGCAGGACATGAGCGTGCGGCAGGGCCTCGCCTACTTCGCGCGCCGCCCCAGGCTGGTCGCTCTCGCGGGGATCACCGGACTCAGCGCGATGTTCGGCCGGAACTACGGCCTGACCCTCGCCGTCCTCGTCACCGGCCCGCTCGCGGCCGGCGCCGGCGCCTTCGGCACCGTCTCGACCGTCCTCGCCGTCGGTGGCATCGTCGGCGCCGTGCTCGGCGCGCGGCTGCGCAAGCCCTCGGTGCGGCTGGTGGGTGCCCTGGCCGCCGTCGGCGCGCTGCTCCAGGCGGTGGCGGGGCTGTCGCCGTCGGTCGCCGTCCTGCTCGTGCTCGTGCTGCCCATGGCCGTCGTGGAGTCCGTCTCGGACACCGCCGGCACGACCGTCCTGCAGACCGACCCGCCCGCCCACATGCGCGGCCGCGTCCTCGGTGTGTGGGGCAGCATCAGCACGGGCTGGGGCCTTGCCGGTCCGCCGCTGCTCGGCCTGCTGATGGAACTCGCCGGTGCCAGGGGCGCCCTGGTGATCGGCGGCATGGTCGTCGCCGGCGCCCTGGGTGCGGGCCATCTGCTGGGGAAGCGCCGCACGCAGGTGCCCGTGCCGCTGCGGACCGGCGAGCGCGACGCGACGGCAGCGCAGCCGGCGCTCGGCACGGCTGCCTGAGGCAGCGGGCGGCCCGGCGGAGGCCTCAGCGGACGGAGGGGGGGGGCGGGGCCCCCGGGCCCCCCCCCCGCCCCCCCCGCCCGCGGGGGTTAGCCTCACTACCCCGACGACCCCGGGGGCGGGCCGGGAGATCGCG